>JAIYEC010000001.1 GCA_027487145.1 bacterium
AATGGAACCGGCGATCAAGTGCGCGCATTCACGCACGTGCTGGATACGGTCGAGGCCCTAATACTGATAGCAGAAAAAGGTGGGCCAGAGGAGTACGCTATCAGCGCTGCAGAGGAGTTCAGTCTCAACCAACTAGCTGATATGTTCGGGCTTGAGCGAGAGTACCGTGAAGCAACCAAAAACTCTCGTTCAGCTGGACGAGAAGACACCAGTAAGCTTCAAGCGCTTGGCTGGCAGCAGCAGCATACTTTGCCTGAATATATTAAAGAGTGCCTAGTTTGACATAGTGCAGATAAAGTTATATTTTCTCACTAGAAGTAACTGCTCGGAGGAATTTCTGATGTCAATTTATATTGTACCGGACAAACCGAAGTTGAAGGACGAGGGATTGTTTCGGACGTCGGAATTGCGATACCTGATTGGGTGAATGCGCCTGGCTTGATTCCGGTTCAATTTCAAGATGGGTCGTATGCTGTTATGTTCTTCGAAGGATACCCGCTTACATGTTATGGTCCAGAAGGGGAAGACCTTACACAAGCAATTACACATTCAAGCAAAATGCCAGTTGTTTCAACACTGGCGACGGGTATTGTGCATATAACCGTATCAGACCAAAATGGTCGAGAAGGTCACATTCGGTACCATTATGGTATGGGAAAAGAAGATCGTGAGGATTATATCGAGTGGTCGTGAAAGCCTACCGTATGGGCGCTGGTTGCAAAGCCAGCGCCTTTTTGCTATGATGGTGATATGAAAAAGCGTATTCTCATATTCTCACTCGCGTATTACCCGCACCACGTATCAGGAGCAGAAGCAGCGATAAAAGAAATTACCGACCGTATCTCACCTGATGATATCGAGTTTCAGTTGATAACGCTTCGCTTTGAAACAGACTCACCGAAGCAAGAAAAAATTGGCAATGTTACAGTTCACCGAGTCGGTGGTGGGGCAGGAACGGTGGCAAAAATCGGCTACCTTTTTCAGGCTGCCTGGTATGCAAAGCAACTCCATACAAAGCAACCCTTCACGGGTCTCTGGGGCATGATGACGTACATGAGTATTCCTATCGTATTAGCACGACTACTTGGTGTTCGGTTACCCTACGCACTGACACTGCAAGACGGCGATCCATATGACAAAGTATTCAATCGACTCTCGATTAAACCTTTTATTCCATTGATTGATAAAGGCTTTAGAAACGCAACTATCATTCAGGTCATCTCAGAGTTTCTTGGAACGTGGCCTAAGAAGCGAGGGTATCAGGGAGAGGTGGTCATGATTCGTAACGGTGCTAATCCAAACAACTTTGAGCAGTTACCGCTTGAGCAACTGCGAGCGGTTAAAGAAAGTATTAGAAAAAAAGACGGTGATGTGTATATGTTTATTGCCGCTCGACTAGAGTACCAAAAAGGAATTGATGCAATCATAAAAGCGCTCGCGCTTCTGCCAGACCACATAAAATTCCTGATTGCAGGAGACGGGTCTGAGAAAGACATGCTGACAACTCTAGCTAAAGAACTTGGTGTAGAAAATCGAGTCACATTTCTTGGTTCACTTGATCGAGACGATGTACCAAAATATCGAAACCCGGTTGTGTCAGATATCTTCGTCCATCCAAGTCGGAGTGAGGGCCTAGGTAACTCAGTCCTGTCTGCTATGGCAGGGCGACTGCCGGTGATTGCTTCCCAAGTCGGTGGTTTGGCTGATTTTATTTTTGATGAAAAGAGTAGTAAGCCGGCTACAGCGTGGGCGGTAGAGCCAGATTCACCAGAGCAAATTGCTGCGGCTGTGAAGGATATCTTGGCGAATCCGGATAAAGTAAAAGACCGAACCGAAAATGCTCGTGCAATGGTTGAACGTGAGTATCGGTGGGAGCAGATTGCTATCAATATGCAATCTATGGTATTTAAGAGACTATGAATCTCTACGAACGAGCGTTAAAGGTCGCCATCAAAGCTCATGATGGCCAGAAACGGAAACATGATGGATCTGCGTATGTCGCACATCCAATTATGGTAGCTCGGTTTGTTGAAGACGCCGGTTTTTCTTCTGTTGCGGTTGCTGCGGCCTTGGTACATGATGTGCTAGAGGATACTCCTGTTACAGAAGCGCAGTTACGAGCGGAGTTGGGTGATGACGTCGTTGATATTGTTACAGCCGTTTCGGAAGATACTACACTTCCGTGGGAAGAGCGTAAAGAAGCATATGTTCGCAGTGTCATTTCCGCTGGAGAATTAGTCTGGGCGGTTTCGGTGGCTGATAAGATACACAACGCTCAGGATTTAATTGAATTTTATGGCACAGCTGGCAGTGCTGCCTGGCAGGTCTTTAATCGGGGTAAGGATAAAAAAATCTGGTTTGAAGAGTTGCTTTATACTGAATTGTCACGCGTTTGGCAGCACCCACTTTTAGATACCTACCGGCAAAAGATTGCGGAACTCAAAGCGCTGCCAGATTAGTGCAGGCCAACTTGTCGCTCCTTTTCTTCAGCGCTCCTCAATGAGTCGCGAGTTGCTTTGTACGTGGTAATAATTTCTTGGGTAACAGTAGTGTGTGCCAGGGTTGCCTTAAGAACGTCGCTCCAAAAATATACCCGAGTTTTGTTGAGTTCAAAGATAGCTCCATCACTTCGATCTAAGGTACCAACATAGTAGGCGATAATTTCAAGCAGTCGAAATATTCGCATGAGATGTAGTGACTGCTGTTCTTCTCTTGATCGGTTATCACGGATATAAGTTTCAAGAAGCTTTTCCAACTCTGGGTTATAGAGAGCCATGAAGTTTAAGAAGCGTGCCCAGCTTTCATGTTTGTTACCAAATCGGAGAGAAGAGAAATCTAGGAGGTACAGAGTATTGTCTTTGATTCGGAAATTATGAGGAACAAAATCAGTGTGGGTAAGAAAGCCACAGTACTGTTCAATGCGGGTCGCTCCTTTTTCTAGGTTTTGTTTTCCGGTCTGCAGGAGCGGCAGAAGAGATTCAAACTCCCGATGATCAGTTACTTTTTTGAGGAACCCTTCGGCCATGAGCAGATAGTCGTCACTGTGTCTGGTACCAAAAATCTGCTTGATAGTTCGAATGTGGGTAGCGGTAGTGGCTCTTGTTTCTTCTTGGGCTTTGAGTGCACAAAGAGCGAAAGAAAATTGCTCAGACAATGGTCGCTCAAGGAAACTAAGTTTTTGTTCAATAAACTCTCCGACATAGAATACGTAGCCGTCAGTCTCGATGAAGTAGAGTTCTTTTGGTGAATGAAAGGATTCATACGAAAAATTCATCGCATGTAAC
>JAIYEC010000042.1 GCA_027487145.1 bacterium
AAGTTGCCACTCATATTAATAATCTCGCTAAATCAAAAAACCGCGACATGGCATTTGTGTATCGAATCCACGATGTACCAAATCCAGATAAGATTGAAGAACTAGCTGCGTTTGTGCATGCGCTTGGCTACGAATTTGAGACGAAGAAAGGTATGGTCAAAGCTACTGCGCTCAATAAACTCATGAAAGATGTGGAAGGAAAGCCCGAAGAAAACCTCATTAAAACAGCCAGCATCCGAAGCATGGCAAAAGCTGTCTACACCACCAAAAACATTGGACACTTTGGTTTGGCGTTCAAGTTCTACACCCACTTCACCTCCCCAATTCGCCGCTACCCCGACCTCATGGCTCATCGCATGCTCAGGCGACACCTTGATGGAATCGCTATTAGCGATAGAGAAACGGCAAAATACGAGCAGGTGTCGATTCAATCATCAAGACGCGAAATGGAAGCTGTGCAGGCTGAACGTGACTCAATCAAGTACAAGCAAGTGGAGTTCCTCATGAATCGGATTGGTGAAATCTTTGACGGTGTTATTACGGGTGTTACCGATTGGGGTATTTACGTTCAAGAAAAAAACACCCTGGCAGACGGTATGGTTCGGCTCTCAAGTATTAAAAGTGACTACTTCGAACACGAAGCACTCAAGTACCGCATCAAAGGCCAAAAGACTGGTAAGGTGTATCGCTTAGGAGATGAAGTAAAAGTAAAACTCATTCGAGCTGACAAAGACGAGCGTCAACTGGATTTTGAACTCATCACACAATAGAAAAACCGACACTAAATTTAATTAGTATCGGTTGGACCGGCCGGGGCGAATCCCCGGCCGGTTTTACATGCCTTAGGCGCGCTTTTGCCTGCGCTGAACTGAGCGACGGACCGGTCGCTCATACCGCAATTTCTTGCGGAAGTCGGCGCGCATCTGACGAGGACGAGCCTTATTCGGCCGGTCTATCGTGACAGACTTGTTAGCCTCTGGACCGTCGACGGTGATGATATGTTTCAGCATTGCCGAAAGCGTGCTCGAGCGAGGCATCCCGCCAGAGATGAAGCTCAGGACACACTGAAGTGTGCGCCCGGTCGCTTCAGCGACGTGCTTGGGATTCATTTTCTGGATCCGGACACGGACTATGGTGACGATCTCAAGGAAATCATCTCCATGCAGAGCCTTAAGCTCTTGTGTGGTTAGGTACTGGAACTTCTGGCGCAATGTCAAACTCTTTTTTGCCAGGTTTATTTCTTATAAATTATACATAAAAAATGTAAAAAGTCAATAAAACCGCTTAAAAGCGGTTCTGTGTACCCCTATCTAAATCGTTACTTCCCTGCAACACCCCTCATACGCTCTCTCAGCTCATCCAAGGTCACTGATTCTGGTGTATATTCGCCTTGAAAATCATGATTCGTTTCGGGACTTCTTTTCGGGTTTTCAAATTTAAATTTTTCGCTCATAATTATTTTGCGTTTACCACGGCTTCATCAAACTTCACTGACAACACTTTTGAAATACCGTCGATTCCCATCGTGATTCCATACAAGATTCCCGCTCGACTCATTGTCTCACGATTGTGGGTAATGAGAATTAACTGCGATCTCTTGGCTAGTGCTTCTATCATATCACCATAGCGACGACTATTCGCTTCATCAAGCGCAGCGTCAGTCTCATCAAGAATAATAAATGGTGGCGGATTTACCTGACTCATCGCAAAAATGAGTGCAATTGAAGTGAGAGCTCGCTCACCGCCTGAGAGCATATCAAGGCCACGCACTCGCTTGTTTGGAAGCGAAACTACCAGTTCAATTCCCTCTTCTGTTTCCTTTTCTTCAGTACTATCATCTTCTTCATTGGATCTTGTTTTAATTGCGACTCGCTCGAGACCAGCTGAACCACCACCAAACATCAAAGCAAAGAACCGACTAAATTCAGTCGTAATTTTTTGTATTCCTTCGGTAAACTGCACTTCAAGTTTTGACTGAAGATCAACCATGAGCTCACGCAGGTTCTGCACTGACTGAGCCAGATCGGCGAGTTCGCGCTCCAAAAACTCATCTCGCTCTTTCGCATTTTGGTACTCCAAAAGAAGCTCATCGGTATTGCCAACTCCGAGTTCTTCTAGGCGGATTTTTAGCTTTTCTAACTGTCGCCTACGAGTCCGTTGTACTTCTCTTTCTTCAGTCACAATGTGCTCATGAGACACTGCGACACCACTACTATCCACTACCTGGTAGGTAAAGTACTCAGTTGCGCCTCGACCCAAAAGTGAGACCGCTTCTTGAAGCTCTTGTTTAAAATCTTCTCTATCTCTCTCTAAGACTGCCTGCTCGGCATCAATTTTTTGCAGCTCGGCCTCTTTTTCTCGCCGTTGTTGCATGAGCTCAAACATCTCTCGCTCAGCTACTCGCTTACTCTCAAGATCAGTCATTTTCTCAGTGCGTTTTGCAACCGCCGCTTCCTCAGCTTCTTGTTCTTGAACAAGGGCAACAGAAACTGCCTCCTCTGCCTGTGTGAGAGCAGATCTTAGGGCATCTAACTCTAACCGGTCAGATTCAGTAGTATCTATAACTTCGCCTTCACTTAGCTTAAGGAAGGAACGCAACTGTTCAACTAACGTAGTCAGTGCCTGTTGGAGTATCTCTTCACCACCACGTCGTTTCGCCTGGTCGACCTGCTGCGCAACCTCCTCTACCAACTCTTCAAGTTGGGTGTATGAGATTAATTTTGGCTGCGCTTTCTTAGTTTGATGTGCAGTATCAATCCGACGTTCGAGGTATGAAATCTGTCCCTGAATAGATGACAACTGATGCTGGGCTTTTTGCCGAATGTCCGAGGCCTGCTTGTATACCTGCTCAGCCGCCTGCATAGCTGCCTTCGTTTCACTATCCTCATCATCCTGAAGAGCTGCCTTGGCTGCCGCAATCTTTTCTTTGAGACTCTCAAGTTCTGTTTCAGGAATCCGTCTTTGCAAGAGTAGTCTGTCAACGTGATGTGCCACATACGTATCTTCTCGCTTGAGATACTCCATATATGCACGTTTTAGTTCTGCTTGAACATCAAGTGATCGCTCGGCTTTTTCGACTTGTTTCTTTAAGTATTTTAAATGTGGCGCAGCTTCTCTTCGGAGTGACTCCACTTGTTTGATATTATCCTCGGTTTTTTCAAGCTTTCGAACAGTCTCTTGTTTCTTTAACTGAAATACTTTAAGACCGAGCGCATCCTCAATCATTTCGCGCCGTTCTTTTGGACCAGCTGAAAGAATTCTATCCGCTTCACCTTGTGAAATAATGTGATGGCCAGTTGAGCCGATATTAGCATTAGCTAACAGTTCATGAATGTCTTTTAAGCGCACCTGTGACCCGTTAAGTTTGTATTCATTTTGGCCATCACGATGAACGATACGCTCGATTTTGACTTCGTCAAAATCGAGCGTAAAGGTACGTTGACTATTATCAAAGGTGAGCTCAACTGCCGCCCGGTTACCTCGCGCCACCTTCTCAGACCCTCCCCAAATAAGATCTTCTCCTTTCTTCCCTCGCATTGATTTAACCGACTGTTCTCCAAGGACAAACCGAAACGACTCTGCAACATTACTCTTTCCAGAACCATTTGGCCCAACGATGGCTGTAATCGGCACAGAAAACTCAAAATCGCTCTTTTTAGCGAAGGACTTAAATCCATTAATGGTAAGTTCTTTAAGGTACATAACTTCCTTACCAACCCTCTGCACCAGCAGAATAGACTCCATACACATTAGGTTCGGGAGTAGCACCACACCATGCCGTCCCAAAATTTCTCGGACAACGAGAAAATTCATCAGCATATGAAGTAACTAAAGAAGTCTCAGCCGATTGGTATGAGAGCACTTTGTAACTTGTCCCATCGGTCATGTAAATATAGCCATGTCCGGTTGTCCCCCGATCTTGCGGAAGCGCTGGAATAAATTGTGGTGCCAAACCACTTATGTATTCTGTACACGATCCAAAAGAAGCACTTGAGCCAGTCCATGACCAAACTCCTCTACCGCACCCTGCGGGTGGGTAGCTTCCATTTTGAGCTTTATATAATTCTATCGCTAACTGTAATGACTTGAGGTCACTTTTACGAAGCTTATCTCGTGAATTTTTTCGGGCCTCGGTAAAGTTAGCCACCAAAATTGCTGTAAGGATACCGATGATGGCGAGTACAACCAGTACCTCAATCATAGTGAACCCTTTCTTTGCAGGAGAGTGTGATTTCATAATACTCTAATGGTAGCACCTGGATTAGTCATTTATGAAGCTACTGTACACACGATAGCTAGAGGCAAATAATATCCTCGGTGTTATCAGCAGAACTACCTACCGTCGTTCCAGATCCAGGCGCATTACCACCCCACACAGCATACGTAGTTTGGAACAAAGGGTCATTCTCTTGACAATTGTTTGGCTTATTACCAGTGGTGATTAAGGCATTACAAATAGGAGCAGTGCTATAAAACTGCGATTGATTAGTAGTCCTCGACGTATTGTCTGCATCGCAATTCTTTAACGGATGAGCATACGTTACCACCTCTCTCTCCACTGTTCGCCTTGCAGCAAGTTTATAGACCGTTCCATTTGCATTCACTGCATACACATAACCAGAGTTAGCGTCTGGAATACGTCTGTCAATTGGTAGCGTCGGAATAAATTCAGGCGCAAAGGTGAATCGTTCAGTTGTATTACCGTCGCGATCGTAATCGGTAGTGTCAATATGTCCCATGATGTACTGCTCGCCTGTCACACACGCAAAATTAGTTCCCGGCTGCCCCGACCAGGGACCAGCTGCTCCAGGGTTAGCTGGTGTACATTGGGCTGGATACCTTCCGTACCGTTGCTTATAGAGTTCGATAGCAGACTGAAGGGTTTTTAGATCTGCTTGCCTATCAACATCGCGCGATCGAGCCGAGCCAGTAACAGCATTAAAAATAACTATCCCGGACAAAATGCTAATGATTGCAACCACAGTAATTAACTCAACGACCGTGAATCCTCTTGTGTGCTTCATATGAAAAAGTATAGCATGTGCTATTTTGATCTTACTCGACTCCCCACCCTTTTGTTTCAATCGCTTTTAGTGCAGCCTGTTGTTCAGCTTCTTGTTTTGAGCGACCAGTTCCCTCTGCAATCTTTTCTTTCCGTAAGAAGACACCGACCGTAAATATCCTGTCATGATCAGGTCCAGACTGTCCTACTGTTTCGTACGTTGGAGTTACCGAAGCGTGCTCTTGTGATAATTCCTGGAAACGACTTTTCGCGTCCTGCCACAAACGCTTTTTTACAATTTCTTCTGTCCGAGGGAAAAGCCGTTCAGCAATAAAATCTTTTGCTGCATCGTAGCCTTGGTCCATGTAGATAGCCCCAATACAGGCTTCGAAAGCATTAGCCAAAATATACTGTCTGGCTCGACCGACGTCTTTTGCTTCACCTTTAGACATCAGGAGATAATCGTTGATACCAAGTCTCGTTGAGGCATCAGCCAAGGAAACAGTATTTACCAGCGCGGCTCTAATAGCAGTAAGCTCTCCCTCTGGTTTTTCAGGATACTTCGCAAAAAGGAAATCTGTCACGACCAACTCCAGCACGGCGTCTCCCAGAAACTCTAGTCGTTCATTGTGGTCCCACGTCGCCTCTTTGTGTTCATTAAGATACGAGCGGTGGGTAATGGCAGAACGTAAGAAGGCTGTATCAGTAAATGTGACCTTAATGATTTTTTGGAGTGAGGTGAGATTTGCAGTCAGAGTTTGATCTTCCATATAGTGGGACAGTATCATTATTTCATTCCTCTGCCAACCAACATAGTGATTGCCTTTGTGACAATTGGCAGAATATCCTCATAGAAATTGAGTTCAAGAATTTCAGCGACTTTAAACCAGCGCCCGTCATCAAGACCACCTTTTTGCTCAAGTTTAATTTCGGTGTACTCAGCTGACGCAAGGAAATAGTGCACCTGCTTACGTACTTTCCCTAATTCAGGGTTTGAAGCTATGTACTCATTGGTACCAAGCTCTGCTTCAATAGTTATATCAAGACCTAACTCTTCTTTGATTTCTCTGGTTGCTCCTGCTTCAATGGTTTCAGCGTCTTCAATCTTTCCTTTCGAGAGAGTCCAGTGTCCAAATATATCGTGAACGAGCGCGAGGTACATCTGACCATCATGCTCAGCATACACCACCGCCCCCGCTAGTCGCTGGATAGGCATCTGGTCATAGGGGACGTCTTTCTTGCGCTTCTTACTTACCTCTTCTTTACCGGGTTCTCCAATTTCTTTATACACCGCTCCCAGCACACCATTTACAAACCGACTGCTGTTTTCGCCACCAAATTGTTTTGCGAGCTCAATTGCTTCATTGATTGCGACTTTAGCTGGTACTTCGCTTCGCTCAGCGAATAAAAGCTCATAAAGCCCAAGTCGCAAAATATTTCTATCAACCGGAGAAATGCGGTCAATTGGCCACTCAGGAGCGGCTTTCTCAATTACAAGATCTAATTCTGGTTGTTTGGCCAAAATACCATCAAGGAGTTTCTCCATAAACGGCATGTCAGTTTTATTAGGAGCGAACTCTAAGACGTTGCGCTCGAGTACATCGAAGACTTCTTTCTTTTCAAGTGCGTTTAAATCCCACTCAAAGAGTGACTGAAGAACAATGCTGCGTGAAAGATGTCGATTTGCCATACGATGTACTAAACTTCTACTGACGGTATTATACCACCTTAAACCTCAAAACAAGTCACAAATCCACAAAGTGCCATCATCACGGATGCAGTAAAAAAGCCCCACTTAGGGACTTTTTCTGGCTTGTTAGCTTGCTTGTTCGGTCTGCCCTTGAGCTTGTCCGAGTGAGCTTATCGCTTCTTTTTTAGCTTGGATACGCGCCTCGCGCGCTTCCTTCTTTGCCTTCATATCTACCACCATCTTTCCGTTGTAGAAACCGCAGTCGAGGCACATGTGGTGCGGTCGGTGCATTGCTCCACAATTCTGACACGCAGAAAGGGTTGGCGCTTTGAGCGCATGATGTGAACGACGATTCCCGGTATGTCCACGGGTGTGACGCATTCGAATTACCATAGTGGCGAAACTATATCAGATTTGATTAAAATTGCAATATGTACAAAAAAAGCCGCACCATGTCCTCCCCCTACGTAGTTGGGAGGACATGGTGACGACCATTGGGTTAAGCTTTCAGCATAAAATCTGGATGCACTTCAGCAATGATTTCATACAATCGCTCATCTGAAATTTGAACGAGAGATCCATCAGGCATCCGCCGTTCAGCCAAGACACGATTACTTACTTCATCAACCCAGTCTCTTTTACCCATAAATCATTTCCCCACTTTCAAGCTGTTTGGTGTTGGGGACAGTTTTTGGGTCCTTTTATAAAACCACACTTTGTCACTAGATGCAATTCCTGCAAAACGACTGTCTGTGTTCATCTGAGACTCCGTATCTTTTAATTAAATCACGATGTCGTTTGGTACCGTAGCCCTTATGGACTGCAAAGTCATAGGCGGGAAATTGCATAGCAATTTCCCGCATGTATGTGTCGCGAGTTTCCTTAGCACAAATTGAAGCTAGTCCAATAACTAACTCTTTAGCATCCCCTTTAATAATTGTTTCTTGCTGGTATTCAGACGGTGCCCGAAGGGCACCGTCTAGCTTCACAAAACACTCTTCAGGTTTTACGTTTAATTTTTTTAAACCCTTTTGAATACAACTGCGAATAACTACTACAATTCCCTTTTTATCAATCTCTTTGGCGCTCCCCATCACTACCATAAAATCTAGCTTACCTTCTTTCCTCAGCTCTTTCGCCCGGTGAAAAATCTCAGCGCGTTTTTTAGGCGAAACCCGCTTACTGTCACCGACCCCTGAAATCAATTTCCAATCAAACTTCTTTGGCACCACAACCACCCCAACCGCCACTGGCCCGGCCAACGGACCTCGTCCAGCTTCATCAATACCAATAAGCGTTTTTTGCTGTTTATAACCCATATGCTTAAATTTGTTATACTTATCATACTATGTCCGAACGACCGAAGCTCCAGGCTGAATTTGTGCACTTACACGTGCACTCTATGTACTCACTCCTCTCAGCGGTACCGACTCCAAAAGAGCTCGTGAAGGCAGCGAAGACTGATGGACAAGACGCCTTAGCTATCACAGACGCTGGGGCTCTCTATGGGGCCATCGATTTTTATAACGCCTGCATCACTCAAGAGATCAAACCAATTATCGGCCTTGATGCCTATCTCGCCCCTCGCACACGCTTTGACAAGGAGGTAAATATCGATAAACCCCGCAGTCGCCTCGTACTTTTGGCGAAAACATTTAAAGGCTACCAAAATCTCATTAAGCTCGTTACAAAATCTAATCTTGAAGGTTTCTACTACCGTCCACGTATCGACGACGAGCTTTTGCAAGAACTAAAAGAAGACCTTGTCTGTATCATTCCTTCGTTTGCAGGTGAAATTGCCCAAGCACTCAAAGATAGTAATCCTGAAAAAGCAGCACAGCGACTTGATTGGTACAAGAATCTGTTTGGGGATGATTGTTATCTTGAAATTTCACATCACCCAGAAATCTTTGGACATCAAGAAAACCAAGCGAAAATAAAGGCTCTTGCGAGCAAAACCAACACTCCCCTAGTTGCAGCACATGATGTGTACTACCTAAAACCAACCGATCGTCTTGCTCGGGAGACAATGGTCAAAATTCAAAATGGTGGCGTCGTTGATACCTCAACCGACCATCAATCAGCTGAAGACTTTTCCTTCAAAACCCAGGCTGAAATGAAAGAGTTCTTCAAAGATACTCCTGACGCTATTTCTAATACTGTTAAAATCGCAGACCAGTGCAATGTTGAGATTGTCATTGGACAAGACGCCTGGGTCTTTCCAAATTATGTCATCGATAGTGGTAAAACTCCGGACGAAGAACTAAAAGCGACAGCGTATGAGGGTGTAGCGTGGCGCGGACTATCACTTGAAGACAAAGAAGTAAAAGACCGTCTTGACTACGAACTTGATGTCATCAAAATGAAAGGCTACGCCAAGTACTTCCTCGTGGTAGGTGATCTCCTGCGCGAATCTCGTGAGCGAGGTATTCTTACTACTATTCGTGGTTCGGTTGCAGGCTCACTTACGACCTATGTACTCGGTATTACCAACGTAGATCCACTTGAATACAAACTCCCCTTCGAGCGCTTTCTTAACCCAGAACGTCCATCTGCTCCCGATATCGACATGGACTACGCTGATAATCGTCGTGATGAAATTATTGAATATGCTAAGGGTAAGTATGGCGAAGATAAAGTAGCCCAGATTGGAACCTTCGGTACCATGATGGCTCGGGCGGCCGTTCGCGACGTAGCGCGGGCGCTCGGTCACTCGTATTCTGTGGGTGACCGGATTGCGAAACTCATTCCACTGGGAGCCCAAGGCTTCCCGATGACGATCGAAAAGGCTCTCGAGATTGAGCCGGATCTAGCTGAGTTATACAAGAAAGATGCCGAGAGTCGGGAGGTAATTGATCTTGCCAAACAAATTGAAGGGAGAGTGCGTCATGTCGGGGTACACGCTGCTGGAGTAGTAATTGCTCCTGTGCCACTCTCGGAATATGTGCCCATCCAACCCGATGCTAAAACTGGTAAATACATCACGCAATATGAGATGAAGTCAGTTGGTGAGGATGGTGTCGGCCTGCTTAAGTTTGACTTTCTTGGTATTAAAAACTTAGCGATTCTGGCTGATGCGGTAAAGCGGGTAAAGAAAATTCGTGGTATCGATGTTGATATTGAAAACGTAGATATTGCCGATCAAAAAACCTTCGACATGCTCGCCCGAGGCGAGACTATGGGACTCTTTCAGCTCAATGGTTCGGGAATGACGGCGTTCTTGAAACAACTCAAACCCTCAACGATTCACGATATCAACGCGATGGTAGCGCTCTATCGTCCTGGACCGATGGAAATGATTCCGACCTACATTGAACGTAAGCACAACCCATCCCTCGTCACATATCTTGATCCTCGACTAGAGGAGATTCTCGATCGTTCATACGGCGTCATCACCTACCAGGACGACGTTATGATGACAGCCATTAAACTGGCTGGGTACAGTTGGCTTGATGCTGACAAGCTTCGTAAAGCAATGGGAAAGAAAATTCCTGAAGTTATGGCTGCTGAAAAAGATAAGCTTTTCAAGGGTTTTCTTGAACATGGTATGACAGAGAAAAAAGCCGAGGAACTCTGGAAACTCATTGAACCGTTTGCAGCGTACGGATTTAACAAAGCGCACGCTGCGTCATACGGCCGAGTAGCCTACCAAACCGCCTACATGAAAGCCAACTTCCCGGTTGAATACATGTCGGCTGTTCTTACCGCTGACTCTGGTGATACCGAAAAAATCTCCGAAATTATTCACGAGTGTGAACGTATGGGTATCGAAGTGCTACCTCCTGATATCAATGAATCCTTTGCTGACTTCTCCGTAGTACCAGGCACTAATACCATTCGTTTTGGACTTAAAACTATCAAAAACTTCGGTGAAGGAATTACCGAAGTAATTGTTGAAGAACGAAAAAAGAATGGTTCGTTTCATTCATTGCAAGACTTCCTTACTCGTATCCACGATCGTAACCTTAATAAAAAATCGCTTGAGGCTCTTATTTGCGCTGGAGCATTTGACCGCTTTGGTGACCGAGGACAGCTCTACGGAAACCTTGATGGACTGTTAGCCTACAACCGTGAACACGTAGCTGGTAAAGAAACCGGTCAAGACTCACTCTTTGCTGATTTTGCAGCTGTCAGTGATTTGGTACTCGCAAAAACTGAAGACGTATCGTTGAGTCAACGACTCTTGTGGGAAAAGGAACTTCTTGGTGTATACGTATCTGGTCACCCGCTTGATGCCCTTAAAGAAGAAGTCGATAAACGCCCTCGTATCTCTCAAGTACGAGCTGGTTACAAAGGTACAACCGTAGTGACAACTGGACTCATCGAAAGCGTTCGAGAACTCCTAACCAAAAAGGGTGACAAAATGGCTTTTATCAAACTGGTTGACCAAACAGACTCAATTGAACTCACCGCCTTCCCTACTACCTACCTCGAACAAAAAGACATCCTTCAACCCGGCACCTGTGTGGCTATTAAAGGTAAGTTAGACATTCGCAACGATGAACCATCCATCCTGATCGACCGCGCCAAAGCCCTTACCCCAACCCAATCAACTCTCCCAATGGAGTAAATTGACATTATCTGATTGCAGGTTAGGATAGATACTAATCAGAGATTGTGGTGGCTACCAACCATCAGACTCCGTCGGAAGTTATTTTCCCTAATCTGAGTAAATGAGCGCCGCAGTGGCATACCATGCGGAATCTCGGTGGAACCGCGACCTTTTAGAAGATCGTCCGAGTAAAGATGTGACTTCGTCATATTTTTACTCGGACGTTTTTATTTATCTAAACTAAGAAATTTACTAACGTTAACATTAGTATTTATGTCAGAACAACTACAAAATAAACGACATACCCTCGCCCACCTCCTGGCTGCGGCAGTGCTTGAAAAATACCCTCACGCCAAGCTTACCCTTGGACCCGCTATTGACACCGGCTTTTATTACGATATCGACTTCTCAGGTGGAGCTTTTCCTGGTGACAATGATCTCAAGGACCTTCAAAAATCAATGAAGAAACTCATCAACAAATGGACTGAGTTTACCCACGAGGAAGTATCGGCGGACAAAGCTCGCGAAGTCTTTGCCGGTAACCAGTACAAGATTGAACTCATTAACGAGATCGAGGCTCGTGGTGAAACCATCACCCTCTATACCTGCGGTGGCTTTACCGACCTCTGTCGTGGTGGCCACTGCGAACACCCAAACAAAGACATCGACACGAGCGCCTTCAAACTAGACAAGGTTGCCGGTGCCTACTGGCGAGGCGATGAGAAGAATCCAATGCTTAGTCGTATCTATGGCCTAGCATTTGATACCGAAGAGGAACTTCGTGCCTACGAACTACGCATTGAAGAAGCTAAAAAGCGCGATCACCGAAAACTCGGGAAAGAACAAGATCTCTTCACCTTCTCAGAACTTGTCGGGGCTGGTCTTCCCCTTTGGACACCAAAAGGAACTCTCATTCGCCACCTTCTTGATGACTACATGTGGCGACTCCGTAGTAAACATGGTTACCAACGTGTCACTATTCCTCACATCACGAAGAAAGACCTCTACGAAACGTCAGGTCACTGGGATAAATTTGCCGACGAACTTTTCCGCATTAAGACCCGCGAAGGTAAGGAATACGCGCTAAAGCCAATGAACTGCCCGCACCATACCCAAATCTTCGACCGTAAGCCGCACAGCTACCGCGAGATGCCCCAACGCTATGCCGAGACTACCATGGTGTACCGTGATGAACAGTCTGGCGAGCTCGGGGGCCTCACCCGCGTACTATCTATCACCCAAGACGACGCCCACGTATTTTGTCGTATCAACCAGATCAAAGAAGAATTTGATCGAGTGTGGAATATTGTAGACACCTTTTATGGAACCTTTGGCTTTGGTGATATGCGCGTTCGACTCTCCTTCCATGATCCAGAGAGCATGAGTAGTTATCTCGGTACACCCGAAACCTGGAAAATTGCAGAAGATATGCTTCGTGAAATTGCAGAGAGCCACAATGCAGATTACTTCGAAGGACCAGGCGAGGCTGCGATGTACGGCCCTAAGCTCGACTTTATGGCCAAGGATTCGCTTGGTCGCGAGCACCAGGTAGCCACTATTCAGCTTGACCTTAATCTGCCAGAACGTTTTGATCTTACTTGTATCAACGAAGAAGGTAAAAAAGAACGTATCGCTATGATTCACTGTGCGGTGATGGGTTCTATCGAGCGCTTCACAGCAGTTCTCTTCGAACACCTTGGTGGAAACTTCCCACTCTGGCTTTCACCAACACAAGTACGAATCATTCCAGTAGCAGAAGCTCATACTCAATACGCAGCTGAAGTGCACGAGAAGCTCCTGGCGGTGGGACTACGAGCAGAACTCGACAGTAGTAAGGAATCCATGGGTAAGAAAATTCGTATCGCGAAACAAGAACGGCTCCCCTACTTCATCGTGATTGGTGATAAAGAAGTAGCTGACAAGAAAGTCACTCTCGAGAGTCGTGACGGTGAAGCGGAAGAATTACCACTTGATGTTATTGCCAACCACCTCTTAGCTATCAACGATACCAAGAAGATGTGATGAATACTGAAAGTAACTCTGGGTATTAATGAACAGAAGCACGAAAAAAGCCACCCTTTTGGGGCGGCTTTTTTCGTGCTTAGGTATCAACACGTTTCTTAAATTTTACTGAGTCAAAGGAGCGTAAGTGAAATGAGATGAGTGGGACAAGTGTCCAGTGAGTCTCATTTTACGTAGCGCGACAAAGGAACCAGTGAATTTTAGGAACGTGTCTTTATGCTACTTCTTTAACTGCTTTCATAATCGCCATCTTCACAGCTGACGCTTCGTCGGTGTATGTTCCGTCGAGCGCACCGGTGAGAGCGGCTACAATATTCTTGATTTTTTCTTCAGAAAGCTTAGCTGCTTCTGCGGCGAGAAGGTTTGAGATTTTTACATCTTCTCCCTTACGAGCTCGGACGACATTGTCGAAGTCGGCAGCAGCATCAGCAAGCGCAAACATTGGACGATTTCCAATCATTTCGTAAGCCGCCACAATGTTCCCCGTTACAATCGCTTCAGCGAGTGAACTAGAACCTTCTGGTACAACGGTTGGTACAAATTGTTCTACAGGTGTGCTAGCCGAATCTGCAGTACAGGCAATACAGAGATCGCGCATACGTGCTTCATTGATCACTACCCAGCCATCTTCAAGCGGAAACTGTTGCTTGGCAGTTGTAATAACCACATCAAGCGCTTCATTTCGTTCTAGCATTCCTTCGGTAGTTCCGATGAAATGTCGGATAGCATCACTTGAGAGAAGCGCCATTTGCTCGTGGGCACGGTTTTCAAGCGTAGTGATAACGTCATCAGATACATGATGTGGGTTAGCAGATACAACTGCATTTTCATATCCCACTACTGGAGTTCCGGTTGGAAGATTTACCGGAGTTTGAGTTGCTGCGCTCGCGACGATTGATGGAACAAATACGTCAGGTCGGATAGATTCTCGAGTTGTTAACTTCATTGATGAAGCGTCGTGTGCCATAAATTCAGCTACTGGTTGGCGACGACTAATGATGAGGTAACTAAGGAAGAGTGCCCAGGCTGCCAACAGTGTGTAGAAGACAACGGTAAGGAATGGTCCTGCTTCAAACCCAGTGTACGGTACATTTGAGAGCGAGATACCAGCAACGAGTGGTTGTTGATCACGATCAGTGATTACCTTTAGATCATCCACGTTCACCTTCACCTTACAGGTTCGATCTTTTGAACCCTTCTCTGCTACGAGTGTGTACTCAGTGTCACGAGTTGGCTTCACCTTGATTGAACCATCGTAATAATCTTCTCGCTCATCTCGATCGTACTTATCGGTAGACATAAGTACCTTTCCTTTATCATCTTTGAGCGTTACTTTTGTGGCTCGTGAGGTATCCCACTTAAGAGTTACTTGTTCACCGCTCTTAATTTTGTTGTCAGATATAGTGAGTTCACACTTTGGTGATGAGCTGCCGCCGCCTCCACCACCTCCGCCTGAAGAGACCGAGACAGTGAGTGGGCAGTCAACTGAGGATGTTCCCTTACGAGCTGTCAGTACGTATGTAGTGTCTGAAGACGGTTCTACCGTAGTACTTCCAGAGAGCGCGGTTGCGTTAATGACGCTGATAGAAACTGAATCAATGTTAGTTGTATTCCATGAGAGTACAGTATTGTCACCTCGTCGGATTGAACTGTTAGACGCTGTAAATGAAACGTTGTTAGCACAGGTTAGTGTTGGTGGCTGTACAGTTCCAAGTGTTACCGGAGCAGCACACGTTACCTGGTCGCCATCTGCGTCTGTCGCGGTGAGGACGAAGTTAGTATTTGTTGTGACGTTAGTATTTTGAGTACCGATGGCAGCCACTGTTCCAATCGTTGGAGAAATACTGACATTGGTAGCACCAGTCACTTTCCAGTTGAGCGATACTTGTCCACCATTTGCAGGAAGCGTGTTTGGGGTAGCGGTGAAAAATTCACACACTGGTACCGGGTCAGAACTTACAGTAACTGGTACTGAACAATTCACTGAACGATTTTGTGTTCCAAACACCGTAAGGTTGTACGTAGTTGATGTCACCGGAGTAACTACCCGCGTGCCATCTGCTACAACATCTCCAATACCATTGTCGATAGAAACGCGAGTAGCATTTGAAGTCTGCCACGCAATCGTTGCACTATTTCCCGCTACGATAGTACTTGGGGTTGCAACAAACGAGTCACAGGTTGGCGCTGGATCGTTATTTGGACAATCGTAATCAATCGCTGTGGTTACGGTATTGCTATTGATCCAGGTACCAAAGTTACTAAGTTCAAACGCAGTTACTCGCGCTTGGTTAGGAATGGTGAAGTCACCACATGACGCAGGAGTATTTACTCGAGCAGCGATAGTCATTGTTCCTTGTTCACCTGGATTAAGAATATTTCCGTTGAAGCGAACAGTTCGGTCCGAAGCGGTGTAGACTGGGACCCCTCCATCGTATCCAGGCGTGATATTAGACGAAGTCGTATTTGAGAGATACGTTAGTTTATCGCTCAAGATGTCTTCAATCTTTACGCCACTACCAGTACAGTCAGTCGTACCAATATTCTTAACGGTAATTCCGTACGTAAGAGTATCTCCAATCGCAGCGGTTGTCTTATCGACTGTCTTGATGATTTCAAGACGACAATCAACTGGAACCGGGATACAGGTAATGCGGACTGAAGCAGTACAGCTGCTTCCGCCGCCACTGGCTGATACTGTGTAGGTAGTATTTGATCGAATATCAGTCATCTCAATACTTCCGGTAGCACCAGAAACAGTTTGTCCGTTGATGGTTACGGTTGTAGCGTTTGGTGTATTCCATGAAAGCGTTACGCTCCCACCGACGAAGATTTCTGTATTATTAGCTGTAATTTCACAGGTTACAGAACTGCTGTTTCCTGAGTTAGTTGACCCTCCGCCACCAATTCCAAGGTCATTGAAAAATTCCCCAAGATCAAATGGGAGACCAGTCGATTGTGCGTTTGCAGTCGAGAGTGGCGTACCGACAAGCAGCGTGATGATCATCAGTGCTGATGCGATGTGTTGTAGTGTTTTCATCATAATAATTTTGTTACTAACGTTCATAAGATTAATACCCTTACCTACACCATAAGAAGTTACGCAAGAGTAAGTAAGCCTACGATGCTTTACTTAAGATTTATTTACTAATTGGGAAGAGAGAACGAAGGAACAGTCAGATGGCTCTAGTTGTTTAAATATCATATACTAAATATGATATTTTGTCAAGAAGAGAACGCTTTTTAAAGCGTTCTTACCTCTATTTCACGAGCCTCTACGATAAAGCGGTCATCGGTGCTTCCAAAGCTGTTACAGGTTGCAAGCGTAAGACGTCGCGCATCTCCAGCGATTGGCACAGTTAATTCACTGGCCTGGGCCTTAAAGACTTTTTCAACCTCATAGACGTGCACTCGACCGCCTGAAGAAACCTCAATAATGTCTCCCCACTCAAGTTTTTCAATACCATTAAACGCTTGAAAGTTTTTATTTAACACTGTCGGTAAGTAGCTGGAGTGACCTAAAATAAAGACATTTCCATTTTGAGCCAGTTTAGCTGAATCAGGGTGACGAACCACACCCTTAAGTAAAGCCGCGTCCAAATCTGCTACAGACCGTGATTCTGGATTTAAAATTTGTACCGTTCGGTCTAGTTTCTCAATGTAAATTGAAGTTGGTAGCTGTGGTTCTTCAACAACCACTGCTGGAATTTCAGTTTCAAAAGCGGTTTGATCATTTACAATCACTGAGTCAGGCTCTGGCTCTGTAGTACTTTTCGGTTCTGGGACAAAATCGATTGCTACCAAAATAGTGTACGAAATAAGGAAAAATACAAAAAATAGACCAAAAAAGGCGTATTTCTGTAGCCAGATACGTTCGGCAATAACTCTCAAACTAGAAAAGTCGGAATTCATAATGGGAGTACATTATCACACTTTTGTCAAAAAGTCAAATGTCATTCTTTTCTTATGCAAAGATGTATCTAGAAAGAGTTCTAAAAATCCCATACTTGACAAATACTTTAACTTGTAGTAGGTTCAACTCATCATGTCAACCGAATCATTTTCGAGCAAAACTAAGCGCGTGAAGGCTTTTATCGTAATTGCATTTTTTGCCATCATCGCACTTATTGTCTGGTTATCAGTCCAAATCGTAGCGTATACACCAAACGCGTTTTCTTCTCTAGCCTCCCTTGCCCAAGGTATTAGCCAGTACAGAGAAGCGATCATGGATAATGAATCTCTCTCAATTACGAGCGGACTCAGTACGATTGAGTCAGGAAAATCTGCGACTATCAGTTGGAAAAAAGACAGTCGCCCTGGAACCTACACATTTTCTTACAGCTGTAACGACGGAGTAACGGTAGAAATTGTTTCTCCAGAGGGTATGCGCTCTGTCTCGTGTGACATGCGCTACAGTCTGGGTGATACTGATACTGTGTCACTGGTTGTAAACTCAAACAAGGCTGAACAAATCAATCTCTCATACGCTATTTCATTCATGCGAGATAGTGACATTGGCCCAATCCGAATTGGTGAACAGACAATTGCTGTCACCCCAACTCCAACGACAGTTGCTCAAAGTGATACTAAAGATGGTGCGGTGCTTGGCGAAACAGACAAGAAAGAAGACACGCCTGCAAAAGAAACTGCCGTGGCAACAAAGCCAACTAAGCCAGCTCCGGTGGTAGTTACCCCAAGTGAGCCTCAATTTATCTACAAAATTCCAACCTCTGATCCAAACGGCTTCACTGATCTAGCGACAAGACTAATCGGTACCGGCTCAATCAGTAACAACAAATTTGTTACTGGTAGTATTGAACGAGAAGATAATGGTGCAATTCAGTTTGAGGTAAAGAACATTGGAACCAAAACATCAGATTCATGGACCTACTCAGTTACCCTACCAGATGGAGACGTGTACACCTCCCCAAAACAGACTGCTCTTAAACCAAACGAGCGAGCGACCATCACCATTGGGTTCGCAACTCCTGACAAGGCATCGCACACTTTCAGTGTTGTAGTTAAGGTAGACGACCGCACTTCAAGCAACAATAACTTCAAGAAGACCATCATTTTCTCTAACTAATACCCTTAAAATAGCACGTTGCTCTTGAAGCATGGCTGTGCAGCCAACTTGGATATTTAAGATGAGTCGCGAGGCGCACAAGAAAAAAGACCCGAATGGGACACATGTCCAGTGAGGGTCTTTTTTCGTAGTGCAACAAAGCGAATCGCTTAAATATCCAAGTTGGCCATTTTAGCGTTATTCTGGATGAAGCTCTTCCGACTTGGCACATCAGTTCCCATCAGAATATCAAACACCTTATCTGCCATCAGTCCATCCTCAACATTTACTTGTTTTAAGATGCGGTTACCAGGATTCATGGTAGTTTCCCAGAGTTCTTCGGCGTTCATTTCACCCAGACCTTTGTATCGTTGAATACGAACCTTTCCGCCTCCCTTCTTGGTTACTGTCTCTTCCTCTTCTTCGATCTCTTCTTCACCTTCCTCTACCGAAACATCAGTTATCACTTCTTCACCCATGTCTTTGAGTACCGCAAATTTTTCGTCATCGGTGAAGGCATAGCGAATATCCTTCCCTTTCTGGATTTTATACAGTGGTGGCTGTGCGATATACACAAACCCTCCATCAATCAACGGTCTGAAGTACCGATAAAAGAGTGTGAGAAGCAAAGTACGAATGTGCGCACCGTCTACATCCGCGTCAGTTGCGATGATGATTTTATGGTACCGAAGTTTCTCGATATCAAAAACATCTCCAATAGCTGTTCCGAGTGCAATCACCAAGTTCTTAATCTGTTCTGATGCAAGCATCTTATCGATGCGAGCACGTTCTACGTTCAAAATCTTTCCTCGAAGCGGTAGAATAGCTTGGGTTTTTCGATCACGCCCCATCTTAGCCGACCCACCCGCTGAGTCCCCCTCTACAATAAAGAGTTCTGAATCTTCAGCTCGCTTAGTCTGACAATCAGCCAACTTACCTGGAAGTGAAAGACCTTCGAGTGCTCCTTTTCGAAGAACACTGTCCTTAGCTGCCTTAGCCGCTTTGCGAGCCTTTACCGCTATGATTACCTTATTGATAATCGCTTTTGCATCATCTGGATTCTCTTCAAGGAAGGTATTGAACGATTCTCCAAACACTGATTCAGTGGCGCTTCGTGCTTCAACCGAACCAAGCTTAGCTTTGGTCTGCCCCTCAAATTGAATCTCAGGCATTTTGACTGATATCACGGCAGTAATCCCTTCAAGTACATCGTCTCCGGTAAAGCCGGCGTCTTTATCTTTTACTGAGAAGAAGTTGTTCTTCTTAGCGTAGTTATTGAGAGTTCGTGTCAGTGCGGTTTTAAAACCAGTCACATGAGTTCCGTGTTCTGGGTTATAGATATTGTTAGCAAACGCTGAGATGCGTGGTGAAATGTCGTCCACGTATTGCAAGGCTACCTCAACCGACATCACTTCCGGACTCACATCATTCTTTTCAATGTAGAAGATATTTTTATGGACAGATTTTTTTTTTTTTTTTTTAAATGCCACCAGTGAACGAAGTCCACCTTCAAAGTAAAACGTTTGATGCGGCACTGAAAGGTGCTCATCAGCCAAGTACTGCTTACCTTTAAGATCAAGACGTTTCTCATCTGCTTCAGACAGTTCACGTGCATCAATCACTGTTAGTCGCATCGCTTTTACGAGATACGCTTGCTGGCGCATATGACTGACGATACGTTTGTAATCATATTTAATCTCCTTAAAAATATCGATATCAGCCTTGAAGGTGATAATCGTACCACGAAGCTTTGATGCGCCAATCTTTTTAGTCTTGTATTGTGGCTTACCGATTTTGTATTCCTGCATGTGGTAACCACCATCTCGGTGCACTTCGGCGATCATATGTTCAGAAAGCGCATTTACTACTGAAG
>JAIYEC010000066.1 GCA_027487145.1 bacterium
ATCCATAAAAAAAATTCATAAAAGCTACGATCGGTAAAGCGTACGTCGAAGTAACGTAATTGTTAATTACGTAATCATTTATAGGTATGAGTACAGAAATCATTGAACGAATCAAAAAAGAAATTGCATCTCTTGATAGTGTTGTCACAACAACTGAAATTGGTGTTGTAACCAATGTTGGAGACGGTATTGCAACCATCGACGGACTCCGTTCGGCACAGATGATGGAGATGGTGGTGTTTTCACCTGATGCAGGTGCTTCACTTGAAGCCTTGCTCGCTAACAGCGATACGCTCTATGGACTCGTACTCAACCTTGAAGAAGACTCTGTCAAGGTAGTGATTTTGGGTGATGCATCACATGCCTTTGAGGGTATGAAAGCATACCGCACCAAGCAATTGCTTTCTATTCCAGTATCAGAAGATATTGTTGGACGAGTGGTGAACCCACTGGGAGAAGCAATCGACGGCAAGCCAGCGATTGTAGGCAAGAAGAACATGCCAATTGAGCGTGTGGCCTACGGGGTAATGGAACGGTCTGGTGTAAATGAGCCAGTGCACACTGGTATCAAGGCAATCGACTCAATGATCCCAATTGGTCGTGGACAGCGTGAGCTTATCATCGGTGACCGTCAGACAGGAAAGACTACAATTGCTATCGACACTATCATCAACCAAAAGTACGAACCAAAAGAAAAGCGCCCGCTTTGTATTTACGTTGCGATTGGTCAGAAGCGATCAAAGACGGTAAGCATCATGGCAAAGCTTGAAGAAGCTGGTGCGATGGAATACACCACTATTGTAGCTACGTCAGCATCTGAAGCTTCACCACTACTCTTCCTTGCACCGTTTGCAGGAATGGCAATTGGTGAATACTTCATGGAACAAGGGCGAGATGTCCTTATTGTGCTTGACGACCTTTCAAAGCATGCAAACGCATACCGTCAAATGTCACTCTTGCTCCGTCGTCCACCAGGACGTGAAGCGTATCCGGGAGACATCTTCTACCTTCACTCACGTCTCCTTGAACGATCAGCTAAGCTTTCAAAAGAGCTTGGTGGCGGATCAATCACAGCGCTTCCAATCATTGAAACCCAAGAAGGTGACGTATCTGCGTACATTCCAACGAACGTCATTTCGATTACTGACGGTCAGATCTTCCTTGAAACTGATCTCTTCAACAAGGGAATTCGTCCTGCGCTTAACGTTGGTATCTCGGTATCACGTGTGGGGTCTTCAGCTCAGACTAAGGCGATGAAGAAAGTAGCTGGAAAGATTCGTCTTGAGCTTGCTCAGTTCCGTGAACTTGAAGCGTTCATGCAGTTTGCCTCTGATCTCGATGATGACACCAAGTCTCGCATTGAATCAGGTCGTCGCTACGTAGAACTCCTCAAGCAGCCACAAAACAACCCAATGCCGTTCTACAAGCAAGTTGTATCTATCTATGCTGCTAACGCCGGTATGTTCAACGAAGTACCAGTATCTGAGGTTCGAAAGACAGAAGATGCACTCCTCTCATTTATCGAACGTGATCGAAAGGAAATTTTCGACACCATCGAAAAGGGACGTGAACTTACTGATGACGTGGTAGAAAAAATCAACAAAGCCATTGAAGATTTCAAAAGCACCCTGGCATAACTAACTCATCATGGCGCTCAAGCAAATTAAAAACAAAATCATTGCAACCAAAAAAACTGGCCAGGTAACCAAAGCCATGGAGTCAGTTTCTGCGGTTAAAATGCGCAAGAGTCAGGAGCGTGCCTTTATGAGTCGACCGTATGTTCATGCTGCACTTACCATCATGAACCGGGTAACTCATACAGCCCAAAACGTAGCTCATCCTCTCACACTCCCGCGAGCAACTGGTGCCACTCTCTTGGTTATTGTCACGAGTGACAAGGGTCTTGCGGGTAGCGTAAACAGCGCTGTCCTCAAGCAAGCAGAAATGATCTTCCATAATAACGATACTGTCGATGTTATTGCGATTGGTCGTAAGGCACTTGAGTTTGCACAGCGAGAAAAGAAAACCATCATGGCAAGCTACACCAACGTGAGCGATGGTGTCACTCTCAAAGATATCGAAGCAATGACAGCGCAGGTAATCGAAGCATTTGCTGATACCAAGTACAAGAATGTTATTGCGTTGTATCAAAACTTCGTTTCAACCTTTGAACAAGTGCCGGTTGTTCGACAAATCCTCCCAATTAACGTTGATGAGATTAACGATATGATGCGTGGCATCAAACCAAAAGTTGGTAAGTTCAGTGACAACCGACTAGCGGACGAAAAGCCAGTTCGATATCTCATCGAACCATCAGTTAGCGAAGTGCTCTCAGCTCTTATTCCGCAACTCGTCGAGATTGTGCTGTACCATGCTTTACTTGAAAGCAAGGCGTCAGAACACTCAGCTCGTATGGTGGCGATGAAAAACGCGACTGATAAATCAAAAGAAGTGGTGAAAGCCCTTACTATTAAGTTCAACAAACAGCGCCAGGCTGCCATTACGGCAGAAGTGTCAGAAATCACTGCTGGGGTTGAAGCGATGAAATAAAGCTTAGTACTTCTAAGCGATGAGTGTCAAAACAGTTTGACCTTCATCGCTTGGTGGTACACCAAAGCGTCCAAGTTACAAATTATTAAAATACTCTTATGAACAAAGGAACAATTACACAGATTATCGGTCCAATCGTAGACGTACACTTTGAAGGTGGCGTACCAGCACTCCTCAATGCCCTCACGGTACAAAACGGTGATACGACTATTACGCTTGAAGTAGCGCAACACATTGGTCTTGATCGTGTACGAGCTATTGCTATGCAAGATACACAGGGACTCGAACGAGGTCTTGAAGTAGTTGATACTGGAGCAGCCATCTCAGTTCCGGTTGGTGAAGTAGCACTTGGACGCCTCTTCAATGTACTTGGTGAAACACTCGACGGTGGAGCTGACATTTCAACTGTCGCAAAGCGTGGGATTCACCAGGACGCTCCAGAGTTCAAAGATCAGTCAACCAAGACTGAAGTATTTGAAACTGGTATTAAGTCAGTAGACTTGCTTGCACCGTTCATTAAGGGAGGAAAGGTGGGACTCTTTGGAGGAGCGGGAGTAGGAAAGACTGTTCTTATTCAGGAGCTCATCAATAACGTAGCGACTAACCACGGTGGATACTCAGTGTTCGCTGGAGTTGGAGAACGTGTGCGTGAAGGTAACGACCTCTACCACGAAATGAAGGACTCAGGTGTACTTGATAAGACTGCGCTTGTGTTCGGTCAGATGAATGAGGTACCAGGAGCGCGTGCTCGAGTAGGACTCACTGGTCTTACGATGGCAGAATCACTCCGTGACTTGGGAGGAAAAGACGTACTGTTCTTTATGGACAACGTGTTCCGATTTACCCAGGCTGGACAGGAAGTATCTTCACTCCTTGGACGTGTTTCATCTGCTGTGGGATACCAGCCAACCCTAGCCGAAGAAATGGGTAAGATGCAGGAACGTATTACTTCAACCAAGGCTGGTTCTATTACATCAGTGCAGGCGGTGTACGTGCCAGCTGACGACCTTACTGACCCGGCGCCGGCTACAACCTTCTCTCACCTTGACTCGACTGTGGTACTTTCACGTCAACTTGCATCACTTGGTATTTACCCAGCGATTGACCCACTAGAATCAAACTCAACTGCGCTTGATCCACAGATTGTAGGTGAAGAGCACTACCGGGTTGCACAAGGAGTAAAGATGGTACTCCAGCGTTACAAGGATCTTCAGGACATCATTGCGATTCTTGGTATCGAAGAACTTTCAGAAGAAGACAAGACAACTGTATACCGAGCTCGAAAGATTCAGCGTTACATGTCTCAGCCATTCTCAGTAGCTGAAGTGTTTACAGGCGCACCAGGAAAGTATGTAAAGCTTGAAGATACGATTCGTGGCTTTGGAGAAATTCTTGATGGAAAGCACGATGACAAGAACGAATCTGCCTTCTACATGAAGGGTTCAATTGATGAAGTAATCTAGTATGTTCGACAGGATTTTCAAAATCGCAGTAATAATTCTTCTTTTGGCAATCTTATTACTTCAGGGAGTTATTATAATCGGTTTAAAATCTAACCAACATGACTTATTGCTTATTAAGTCTGATACACAAGCAATTTTTTC
>JAIYEC010000024.1 GCA_027487145.1 bacterium
ATACATCCATGTCAATCGAACGTTTATCTTTGAAATCACTGCGAAAGAAAAACTCAGTGGAGTGAGGGATACGGGAGAATTTTCTGATTTATCAAACTTTAATGAAGTTGATGAGCTTAATAATTTTGTTGGTGGTAAGATTGGAGAAACAACCGCCGCCGGACAAACTTCGGTTTCTTTGCACGAAGTTTCGATTCAAGGGAGCACACGGACCGTTGCAGTTATTTTACTCGGTTCAACCGGACGCGACGCCGATGTCCGTACCTTGATGCGGTTTGTGGAAGAGCAATACCGCCGGTAGTCGGCTGATAATGTTGTACTGTATACTGTAAACAATCATGACAACGTTTGATCCAGAAAAGATCACATTTTTTGCTAAAACCGACGCTCGCGGAGCGTTTGTTCCGTTTGGTATTAAGGCAAAAGATAGACAGCGTCACATGTACGTCATTGGAAAGACCGGGATGGGGAAGTCAACCTTGCTTGAGAATATGGCAGCGCAGGACATCATGAACGGTGAGGGAATGGCGTTTATTGATCCGCACGGTTCAGCGGCTGAAACACTGCTTGAATATGTACCAGAACATCGGGTGAACGATGTCGTGTACTTCGCTCCATTTGATATGAATAACCCAATCGCATTTAATTTGATGGAGGATGTGGGAGAAGATAAGCGTCATCTGGTGGTGTCTGGGCTTATGTCGACCTTTAAGAAGATTTGGGTTGACGCGTGGAGTGCTCGTATGGAGTATATTCTTACCAATGCACTGTTGGCTTTGATTGAGTATCCCGACACAACACTGCTATCAGTAAACCGAATGTTTTCGGATAAAGCGTATCGTGAAAAAGTAGTCGCGTATATCAAAGATCCGGCTGTAAAGGCCTATTGGACAGAAGAGTTTGCCAACTATACTGAACGATTTGCAGCGGAAGCGCTGCCAGCTATTCAAAATAAAATTGGACAGTTTACTGGTAATCCCTTGATCCGAAACATCATTGGACAACCGCATTCAAGTTTTGATATTAGAAAAATGATGGATGAGAAGAAAATCCTCATCATCAACCTCTCAAAAGGTTTGGTAGGTGAGACAAATGCCAACTTGCTTGGTTCCATGCTCACGACTCGCATTTACCTAGCTGCTATGAGTCGGGCTGATCTTCATCCATCAGTTATGAAGACAATGCCGAACTTCTATTTCTATGTAGATGAGTTTCAGTCATTTGCAAACTCCACGTTTGCTAACATTCTCTCAGAGGCTCGCAAATATCACCTCAATCTCATTATTGCGCACCAGTACGTTGATCAGATGGAAGAGGATGTGCGTAGCGCAGTGTTTGGTAACGTTGGAACTACGGTAGCGTTTCGGGTCGGTCCGTTTGATGCTGAAGTACTTGAGACAGTATTTGCACCGCAATTTACAGCCATTGATTTGGTAAATCTTGGGTTTGCCCAAATTTATCTATCGCTTATGATTGACGGTGTTGGTTCGCAGCCTTTTTCGGCCCAGACCTTGCCCCCGCTTGAGCGTCCTGCCGTTTCTTGTCGAGAGATGGTGATTAGTGCTAGCCAGAGAAATTTTGCAAAACCTCGAGCGTCTGTCGAGCAAATTGTGATTGATTTGCATACTCCGGTGCCAGCAGCCCCAAAAGAAAAAAAAGACTCACCAAAACCCCAACAAAATAATAATTCCCAAGGTAACGGACAAAAATTTACGAAGTCTGAAAAACGTCCACATGAGGGTGAACAAAAAAAGATCCTACCAAAGAATCCTCTCCCTGAGCGAAAGCCAGAAGATTTGCGAGCGATTTTGGGTAAGCTAAGTCAGGAGAACAGTCCTCAGAAAGAGATTCAACAAAAACCAAAGGGCGAAGGTAAAACTCCCACTCCAGTTCAAGTACAGACACCTGCGCCAGTCACATCTGGAGCGAAAGACGATCTCAAAAACGTCCTGTCTTCACTCATGGCCAATCGACCTGCTACACCGGCCGCTCATAGTCCATCAGTAGGGAAGACAGAACCTGCTAAAGAGATACCAAAAGTACCCTCACCACAACCTCACGTCTTGGAGCAACCAATTTCAAGGCAGCGTCCAACACCACAATTTACTCCACAACCAAAAGGACCAGATGAAGCGGTAGTGCGCCAGATGTTACGCGAAGAAAAGCACGACCGAAGTCCGTTTACCTAGTATGCGTTTTGTCGTCCTCCTTGGTCTACTATTTCCCATTGTTACAGATGCCGCTGTAGTGATTAGCGAGGTGGCTTGGATGGGGTCGGCGGCTTCGGCTAATCATGAGTGGATTGAGTTGTATAACGACGGTGGTGCGGTAGCTGTCGATGGTTGGACACTGTCAGATGGAATGAATTTAAATATTCCCCTTGCCGGTACTATCCCGGCACAATCATATGTAGTACTTGAGCGTTCTAGCGATGCGTCGGCTCCAGGAACAGCTTTTTTGATTTATACTGGCGCTCTGGTGAATACCGGTGCGGTGCTACAACTCAAACGGAGTGATGGCGGAATAGAGGATCAGGTAGCCGGAGGCGAAAACTGGGTTAGTATTGGTGGCGATAATCTCACTAAAGAAACAGCTCAGTACACGACAACCGGCTGGGTGACAGGAGTAGCAACTCCTGGAGCACGTAATAGCGGCAGTCCTCGTAGCCCTAGTGACCCAACTGATTCTGATGAAGAAACTGATGAGGGTAATGACGCAGAGGGTACGCCTAAGACCGTTGCTCGTAAGAGTTCGAGTCGTGAGACTGTACGATTAGTACTGCCAGGTATGACTTTAAAACTGGCAGTTGATTCGCAAAAACTCGGGTACGTGCACCAGCCAATTACGTTTAGAGTGACTCCTTCAGGGGTAGGAACGACACTAGTGGACTCACTTACCTATGAGTGGAATTTTGGTGATGGCACGACTGCGTTTTCTAAAGAACCAATTCACTCATATGCATTTCCAGGTACGTATGTCGTAACGGTGTATGGTGGGTATAAGCGACAAGAGCAGGTAGCTCGGCACGAAATCACTATTCTACCGGTAACACTATCACTCACCGTAAGTCCTCAGGGCAATTTACAGATACATAACGAGTCTCCGTATGAGATAGATATTTCAGATTATAGTGTTGATGGAGGAAAGCGTTTCATCTTCCCAAAGCGATCTATAATGCTTCCAAATCAAACCATCACACTTGAGTCGAAGGTGATCGGATCAGCGTATACAGCAGTTGTAAAAGATGCGGCTGGGATAGTAGTAACAACAAAAGAAAAATCAAAAAACGAAGACACACCAACGGTTGCGACGGCACCCGAAAAACAAACTCCCGTGAGAGCTATTGAAGTAGAAAGACCTGAGGTTTCAGCCTGGCATACCCCGTTAGTACCCCCGGATACAAACACCCTTGGCGACGCACTTAAAAACTACCTTATTCCAGATACGGTATATGCGGAGACAGAGCCTTTGTCTGTAACTTCTTCCGTCAAACAATCAGCCGTACCCCAAAATGCCTGGCCGTACCTAGGGCTACTAGGAGTAATCATGTTAGGTCTCTTTGGTAGTGCCAGGTCTGTCCTTCGTAACCAAACTGAGTAAAATTTGGTACTATCTAGCAATATGGAACAGCAAAAACTAGCCGTGGTAACCGGAGGTGCCGGATTTGTCGGATCACATCTATGTGAGCGACTCATAAAAGAGGTGTATCATGTCATATCACTAGATAATTACTTTACTGGTTCAGAAGAAAATCATGTCGCCGGGGTAGAGTACCGCCGAGGTCACACGAAGGATATTGCAGCGCTTATTCCAGAAACACCAGACTACCTTTTTCATTTGGGTGAGTATGCCCGCACTGGCCCGAGTCTCTTTGAACCAGAGGTGGTATTTGATTTGAATATGGTTGGGACGCTTGGAGTCCTGGCGTACTGGCGTGAAAAAAAGTGCAAACTTATCTACGCTGGTTCATCGACTAAATTTGCTAACGACGGAAAAGAAATCGCTGGTCGCGATAGAGCACCCTACAATTTCTCCAAGGCAGTTAATTCAGAACTCGTACACAACTACGGTCGCTGGTATGAGCTCCCATACTCAGTCGCGTATTTTTACAATGTCTATGGTCCACGCGAACGTGCCGGTCAATTCAATGGCGGGTATGGTACGGTGGTAGAAACGTTCCGACAAAATAAATTGAATAATGAAACCACTATCATATATGGTAGTGGCGAGCAGATACGTGCGTTTACACACGTGCTTGATACAGTTGAAGCACTAGTGCTCATCGCCGAAAAAGGCGGTCCAGATGAATACGCAATTAGTGCTGCGCAAGAATTTACTCTTAACCAGTTAGCAGAGATGTTTGGGCTTACTCCAGAATATCGTGCGGCGACTAGAAATTCACGTTCGGCAGGGAAAGAAGATACAGCAAAACTCCAAGCGCTTGGTTGGCAGCAGCAATACACTCTTAAAGAGTACATTGAAAAATCCTTGACTTAATATTTTATTTGTTGTATTTTCTTTGCCGGAAACATCTTTATCGAGATGTG
>JAIYEC010000074.1 GCA_027487145.1 bacterium
AAAGAAGGCACCAGCTGAGAAAGTAGCAAAGAAGGCTGTAAAGAAGGCAGTGAAAAAAGTAGCAAAGAAGGCTCCTGCAAAGAAGGTAGCAAAGAAGGCTCCTGCTAAGAAGAAGGCCGCACCTAAGAAAAAAAAGTAAGTAACCCGGATGAGGTTCGCTTCCTCCGAGTAAAACTTGTTGCTTAATCGCTCTATCGCAAGATAGAGCGATTTTGCTTTTTCTCGTCATGATTTGCCGAACTACTTCGTTAGTCTCAGAAGGAAAACTGTGAGGTGTACAGGTACGTACACCTCACAGTTTTCCTTCCGGCCGGTCTCGTATTTCATTCAAATTATGACGGGAACACATAAAAATAAAGACTTTTTATTTACGTAAATTAAGCGTATACTACGCACTATGTCATTTTTAGATACATTTTTCGGTCCAAGTTACGAAAAAGAACTCAAAACTATTCAACCTTTAATTAAAGCAATAAACGCTAAGGCGGACGAAGTTACAGCTCTGTCAGATAGTGAGCTTAAAACCGCCTTTTTAGCCCTCAAGGAGCAGGTTGGCGGTGATGTCAAAAAGCTAGACTCAGTATTAGTTGAAGCCTTTGCCCTCGTACGTGAAGCCGCTAATCGGACACTCGGGATCCGTCATTATGACGTACAGCTCGTTGGTGGTGTGATTTTGCACCAAGGTAAGATTACTGAAATGCGTACTGGTGAAGGAAAGACGTTGGTAGCTACACTTCCTGCCTCACTCAATGCCTTAACAGGGAAAGGAGTGCATGTTGTTACCGTAAATGATTATCTTGCGAGACGAGACGGTGTATGGATGGGTCAAGTGTACGCAGCACTTGGTCTTACGGTTGCTATCATCAATCATGATGCATCATATATATATGATGCGACTCACGTTGAGGGCGACGCTGAACGTGATGAGCATGGATCATTTAAAGTTGTGCATGAATTTTTACGACCATGTACCAGAAAAGAAGCCTATGAAGCTGATATCACCTACGGAACAAACAGCGAGTTTGGTTTCGATTATCTTCGCGATAACATCGAATATGAAGTAGAAAGACTGAGACAAACGGGTCACGCGTTTGCGATTGTCGACGAAATAGACTCAATCCTTATCGACGAAGCGCGTACACCGCTGATTATTTCTGCTCCAGCACCGGAGACAGAAAATCTCTACACGACATTTGCTGGAGTTGCGGCTAAGCTTACCCCCGAGACTCACTATCTTATCGATGAAAAACTAAAAAGCGCTACTCTGACAGATGAAGGAGTTGAGGCGGTTGAGAAAATGCTTGGCATTGAAAATATTTATACCGAGAAAGGTATTCGGTTTGTGCACCACCTTGAGACGGCGGTTAAAGCAAAAGCACTTTACACGCATGACAAAGAGTACGTTGTTCGCGACGGAGAGGTCGTGATTGTTGATGAGTTTACCGGGAGACTCCAACCAGGACGACGGTGGTCAGATGGGCTCCACCAAGCAATTGAAGCCAAAGAAGGTGTGCGTATTCAGCGTGAGAGTCGTACCTACGCTTCAATTACGTATCAGAACTACTTCCGTATGTATGAAAAACTTGGTGGTATGACTGGTACAGCCCTAACTTCACAAGAAGAGTTTTACACGGTATACAAGCTTGAAGTGATCCCCGTACCAACTAACCGGCCTGTACAGCGGATTGATGAAAATGATCTAATCTATCAAAATGAGAAGGGTAAGTTCGCTGCTATCATCAAAAAAGTAAAAGAAGTGCATGAAACTGGCCAGCCGATTCTTATCGGTACAGCTTCAATTGAATCAAATGAACGACTCTCACAAGCGCTTACGTCAGCTGGTGTGGCTCACGAAATGCTTAATGCTAAGAACCACGAACGAGAAGGAGAGATTATTGCTGCTGCCGGACGGATTGGTGCGGTAACCCTCGCTACTAACATGGCTGGTCGAGGAGTCGATATCAAACTCGGTGGACCAGACGCAACTGCCGAAGAAGCAGAAGCAGTGAAAGCACTTGGCGGACTCTTTGTTCTTGGTACCGAGCGCCATGAAGCTAGGCGTATTGATAATCAGCTTCGAGGACGTGCCGGACGACAAGGTGATAAAGGAAAGACTCAATTTTACGTATCAATGGACGACTCCCTCATGCGTGTCTTTGGTGGTGAAAAAGTGAAGAGTCTTATGGGAACGTTCGGTATTCCTGAGGATGAGCCAATCCAGATGAAGATGATTTCAAATACCTTGGAGAGTGCTCAAACCAAGATTGAAGGATTTCACTTTGATTCACGAAAACAAATCTTGGCCTATGACGATGTACTCAATCAGCAACGACAAGTTATTTATGATAGACGAAATCGCTTGCTGAAGAATGATGTGGTCGAGGTTGCAGCTGTGTTAGACGAAGTAATAGCAGTTAATTCTGAGCTAGTACATATTGTCGAGGCAAAGAAAGCAGAGTTTGGTGAAGAAGTCTTCCTCGATCTCTTCCGCCGGTTGGCTCTTCAAATGACAGATATGCTTTGGGTCGAGCACCTTGAGGTGATGAGCTACACCCGGTCAAGCGTGAGCTTACGGGCCTATGGGCAACGAGATCCTCTGATTGAATACAGAAAAGAAGGTACGAGGTTGTTCAAAGAAATGCAAGAAATCACCGCGCACAGAATTGCTGAAGTACTACCTAATCTTCAGCCTCAAGTGGTTGTTAAGGAAGAGGCGGCCCGAAAACAAGAAGCAGAAGCAGCACAAGAGTCAGCTGGTCAGACTATTGAAAGTAAAGCAGCCAAGAGTGCGCCAGTAGTCAAAGGTGAAGAGATTGGGCGTAATGAGCTGGTGACTGTCACAAATGGTACAGAGACACGAGAGTTAAAGTTTAAAAAAGCCGAAGAGCTGTTACAAAATGGATGGACGATAGTTCGAAAGTAAGCCGGTTTAAAAAGGACGCAACTAGCCAGTGCTAGTTGCGTCCTTTTTTATCAGCGCTACAATAGTAATATGACAATAATATTAAGATTACTATGGAACGCTCTCGGGTTGTTACTCATAGCAAACTTTATTCCGGGAATTACAATCGACAGTATCTACACCGCTATCATCGCTGCTATCATTTTAGGTGTGTTTAACGCAGTGTTAAAACCTATCCTCATAGTGTTGACGCTTCCAATCACTCTGATTACTCTCGGACTCTTTGCACTTGTTATCAATGCGGCGTTATTTCTCTTCGCGGCCTCTTTTATCGAAGGGTTCGCGGTCACTAGTTTTTGGTACGCTCTCTTAGGTTCACTCCTCATGAGTCTTATCAGTACCGTGGGAAATCACTTTATCAACGGAAAGTAATCTCACTACATTTCATACCGAAAAAGCAATGGCCCCTACAGCCATTGCTTTTTCATAGTAAATACTGTACTCTGTCAAGTCATGTTTGTAGACGAGCTAACAATCTATGCAAAAGCAGGCAACGGCGGAAACGGCGTTGTTAGGTGGCGCCAGGAGAAGTACAAGCCGATGGCAGGACCATCAGGCGGGGATGGTGGTCGCGGAGGCGATGTTTTTGTCCGTGCCACTGCCGACGTCAATCAACTTTCAAAATATACAGGAAATAAGTCTTTTTTTGCTGTAGATGGGGGAGCCGGAATGCGAGATAGTCTGACTGGTAAAAATGGTGAGGACTGTATTATTGATGTACCGGTTGGATCAAAGATTACCGATATCGACAGAAAGCGTGTCATCGAGCTTACAACAGTAGGGCAAACCGAACGCATACTCAAAGGCGGTGGAGGTGGATATGGAAATGAACATTTCAAATCATCAACGAATGTCTCACCAGTTGAATCAACTAATGGTCATCAGGGAGAGCATGGAAACTTCTTAATTGAAGTAGCGCTCATGGTGGACATTGGACTCGTTGGTCTACCGAACGCTGGAAAGTCGACCTTGCTCAATAGTCTTACCAATGCTCAGTCACGGATTGGAGCATATCCCTTCACCACACTAGAGCCGCACCTTGGTGCCTTATACGAATTTATTATCGCTGATATTCCAGGACTGATAGAAGGCGCGGCTGACGGCAAAGGGCTTGGACATAAGTTTCTTCGACATGTCTCTCGAACAAAAATGATCCTCCACCTTGTTTCGCTAGACTCAGCGACACCAGTAGAGGACTATTACACAATTCGTAAGGAGCTCACACAGTACGACAACTCTCTTGCTGAAAAAGAAGAATGGATAATTCTAACCAAAAAAGACCTTGTAAATAAAGACGTTATTGAAGCTGTCACACATGCTCTTGCAAAATATGAGAATCGTGTGATTGTTGTTGGTCAAGACGATCTCGATTCATACAAAAAACTACGGGACACTCTTGTGTCTCACCTGCGGTAACCGTACAATACTTCGCATATATATATATGAGTTACACAGCAACCATCGGTCTTGAGGTACACGCCGAACTCAAGACTGCGAGTAAAATGTTTTGTGGATGTAAAAACGATCCACATCATGGCGAACCAAACACCCTTACTTGTCCAATTTGTCTTGCTCACCCTGGAACACTTCCGGTCGCAAATGAAGAGGCGATCAAAAAAGTACTTCTATTTGGAAAAGCAGTCTCTGCAACAACAGCGACATTTTCTGAGTTTGACAGAAAAAATTATTTTTATCCAGACATCCCAAAAGCCTATCAGATTAGTCAGTACGCGTATCCATTTTTACAAGGAGGAAATTTAGCTGCAGTGGAACTTACTCGAGTACACCTCGAAGAAGATACAGCTCGTAGTCAGCATGACAAAGGTGACTACAGTATCGTTGACTTCAATCGTGCTGGAGTACCTCTGATGGAACTCGTTACCGAACCAGTTATCCATGACGCAAAGACGGCTGGAGATTTTGCCCGAGAGCTACAGCTCCTGCTCCGCACTTTGGGTATCTCAGACGCGAACATGGAAAAAGGGGAGATGCGAGTTGAAGCAAATATCTCTGTGTCAAAAGATGCTGACAAATTTGGCACTAAGGTTGAGGTTAAAAATCTGAACTCATTTAAGTCAGTAGAAGGAGCTATTGAATTTGAAATTGCCCGACAAACCAAACTTATCGAAGAGGGTGGAGAGGTGGTCCAAGAGACCCGAGGTTGGGATGAGGTAAAGCTCAAAACGTTCACCCAGAGAGTAAAAGAGACAGCTAAGGATTATCGCTATTTCCCAGATCCTGACCTACCTAAAATGAAGATTACTGAATCTCTGCTACCCGAGATAATGGTAAAATTACCCAATGAAAAAAGGGTTTTATATCAAAATCTCGGATTGCCGAGAGAAGCAATCGAGATACTAATATCCTCATCAACCCTTGATCCTTTCTTTGCGGAATTAGTAGAAATCGGACTGACCGAAGAAGAAGCTTCTCTAGCATCCAACTACCTCATTTCTGATGTGACAGCAATTTTGACGATAAACCCTAGCTTAGACATAAAATCAATCAAAATTGAGCACTTCAAGGAGCTTATTTCAATGCTAGTAACCAAAGAAATTAACTCAAGAATCGCTAAAGACCTCCTTGTCGAGCTTTTTGACGCAACTGAAGGGCCAAAAGACATTGCTCAAAAGAAGGGGCTAATGCAGGTTTCGGATGAAAGATCGCTTATTTCTGTAGTTGAGTCAGTCCTGGAGCGCAATCCTGCAGTAGTTGCTGAGTACAAAGCTGGTAAAGAAGCTGTTATTCAATTCCTGGTTGGTCAGGGTATGAAGGAGACAAGAGGAACTGCCAACCCTGCTACGCTCTTGAAACTTTTTATAGAAGCCCTTAAAAACTAGCTATATCGAACTACCGAGAAATTCACTTCGGGGTGTTCACATTTCTACACCGGCTGTTACAATGTGAGTAATGGACGCAGTGATCTTTGATGGGAAGGAGTACCTAAAAGCATCGATAGTTGCTGAGCGTTTTAACTATACTCAGGACTACGTTGGTCAGCTTTGCCGAGGCAAGAAAGTCGATGCTCGGCTGGTTGGAAGGGCCTGGTATATAAATCTAGACTCACTTCAGACCCACAAGAAAGCACGCTACAAAGAAAAAAGGCCTGAAAACGTCTTTAAAACCGATATACCAGCTCCACCGCCAAAGTATCTGTCTCGGATTGATGTAGAGCCTGTACTTAAGAAAAAAACCGTTAAATTAATGAGAAATGTAGGGGACACCCTCAGTGAGTTTGCGGTTAAGTACGAAAGCGATGATCATTCACTCATTCCGCATATTAATCGAGATTCGGTGAATCATGCTGTTGCTGTATTGCCAGCCGAAGCCGAAGAGTTAGACATTTCAAACAGCAAAGAGGCCGTAAAAGTAACGAATTTTAAGGCTGATCCGCTCCCCGAGGTCTATTTAAAGGGAAAATTACGAGTTAACGGCCTGCCAGAGGATTTAGAGGAGGAGCTCAAGGCTGACATCGAACCTCAAGCCCACGTAGTATCTCCCACGATAAAAACTGTTGAAGCCACCCATCACCAATCGCAAAAAACTGATAGTGAGTTCAAAAAACCAATTAAAATAAAGTTATATCGCAACAATTCAGGTTCTGCAGGGATTGGTACCTCGGTTGGAGGTAGGTCACCACACCGAGAATTATTTCAGCCTACAAACAAAGCACATTCTGTTGTACGGCCAATTCCACCAAGACTTAGTGTAAAGCGTCAGGTTCCGGTCCAGGCTAGGGTCTTCGAACACAGAGCACAGACGGTGCAGGCGCCGAGAAGCGAAACCGTTATTCCGTTCGCTACTTTAAAAGCTGTCTTTATTCTTTTGCTTACTAGTACTGCCACGGCGGGTCTTTTGCTGGTACAAAATGTCACAGCTGTCAGTGACAAGTCTACACTTTCTAGCTGGTCAATTTCGTTTGAACAAGTTCAAAAAATTGAATCCCTCATAAGCTCAAAATAGAGTTTTATTTATACACAAACAAAACCGGTTTTTTATCCGATTTGGCTTTATAATTAAAGCTGAAACGGTATGACGAGCTTCGTTGAAATCGGGGAGAAAAAATTTCTAAATGTGAAAGACGCATCGCGTCTTTCTGGCTATTCTCGTGACTACATCGGAAGGCTCGCTCGGGAGCAAAAAATTACCGCCCACCAGATTGGGAGACAGTGGTTCGTGTCGATGGATTCTCTTCAAGCGTACGCCAAGTCAGCTGAGCAAGATTTGCGCAACCGACAACAAAAGCTGAGCGAGGAGCGAAGACGTGAACGACAAGCCGTCTTGAGAGAAGAAAGAAAAAAGGTAATCGCTAAAAAGAAAAAAGAAAATCTCCAAGCAAGAGCTCTTGCAGTCACTGTGCTCACGCTTGGAGTTGGTCTAGGCGTTTTAATCAATACAGCATCAGTTGACCAACTTTCTTCTGATGGGCAGCTTGCAAGTGCTCCACAAGAAAGTGGTCTTCTTGTAGTAGAAGACGAATTTCTGATTGCTACCGGTGAGGTGGAGGAGACAGTCGTCTCTAAAGGAATTGATTTTTCGCAAGAATCGATGACTATCTCTACTCTTGATGGCGCTTCTTACGGGGTGATGTTACTGCCTGAAGCAGGTGGCGAACAGCTTTCAGAAGAGGAAGTGAAGGCACTCTTTTCTGATCCAGTGAGTATTGAACGTGACGAGAAGGGAAATCGGTATGTTGTAAGAACCGCTTCTGACGGAACAAAAGAACGACTTCCGTTTGCCGTTGTACCAATTGATAAGCCACAAACACCATGAGTAGTTTTGTGCGTTACAGTCTGGCCTCACTCTTGGTATTGCTTAGTATAAGCATGTCTTTCTCTGGTCTTGCTACTGCCCTTGCTCAACCTACTCCTACCATCAATTACCAAGGTAAGCTCGCAAACAACACTGGCCTAGCGGTCGCTGATGGTACGTACACTATTGAATTTAGGCTATACACTCAAGCGTCTGGCGGCTCTGCTATCTGGACAGAGACCCGTACTGGTGCTAACAAAGTCACCGTTCGAAACGGACTCTTCAGCGTGATGCTTGGAAGCGTCACTTCACTTACCTCAGTGAACTTCAACCAACCACTGTACTTGGGAGTGAAGGTTGAAGCAGATGCGGAAATGACTCCTCGCAAAGCGCTTGGTACCGTACCGGCAGCGTTTGAAGCCAGACAACTTGGTGGTGTAGCTTCAACTTCATTCCTTCGTAGCGATCAAGCTGACATCGCTTCAAGCCTCCTCACGTTTACTGGAGGGTTAATCTCAACTGCGTCTTCTTCAATCAACCGAGCAACGTTTGTGACTGCTACCACTACTAACCTTGTTATCAATGGCGAACGTTTTACTGACCTCACTGGTACTGGACTCTCAAATACCGGCGGCGTTCTTTCAGTTAACACTAGTGCACTCGGTCTTCTAGGTACTACGAGTATCAATACTTCAGCCAAGCTTGCAACTATCGTGACTGATGAAACTGGAACAGGAAACCTTGTGTTTTCAGCATCACCAACCCTTACTGGTACTCCTGTCCTCCCAGCCACTTTCACCATGGGATCTAACTCTTTTATACGGGTTGGTGCTCATAGTCTTACCCTTACTACCACCTGCGCGACTAACGTGACACGTCCAACTAGTGGTACTCTCTGCGGTACCGCTGCTGGCTCAATAACCTCAGCTCAACTTTTGAGTTCTGTCACTGACGAAACGGGGACTGGCGCAGTCGTGTTCTCAACCTCACCAACCTTGACCACACCAAACCTCGGTACTCCAAGCGCCGTTACCTTAACGAACGCTACTGGTCTGCCAGTTTCAA
>JAIYEC010000018.1 GCA_027487145.1 bacterium
ATTGTCTCCAGCGACGTAGCCAGTGCTCCAGCAAAGTTGCAAACTATAGCCACCTGACGGTCGATCGATGTTAAGGAGATCGCCGACTATATAAAGATGCGGAACTATTTTTGATTCCATTGTTTTCATACTAAGCTCTGTGAGTGGTACACCACCTGAAGAGACAACGGCTTTATCGGCACCCAACAAACCTTTTACCGATAATGGCATCGCCTTGAGAAACGTCACCAGTTTTACGCGGTCAGGTGTGGTGATACTGTGGCACGGCGTGTCACCATCTATACCAAGTTCATGAAGAACGCCAGCTGAGAGAGCAGTCGGCACAATATCCGGAAGAACATTTTTTAGCTTCTTGTTGGAATTAGTAGCGAGCGTTTGGCGGAAGAACAGTTTGAAGGTGCCAGCGTCCATGGTCGGGAAGAGGTCCAGTTTGAGGGTGACTTCGCTGTGTGCCAAAAGCTCCCCCACTGTCTTACTAAGATTAAGTACGGTTGGTCCTGTTACTCCAACGTGTGTAAAGAGTATCTTCCCCGTTTGCTCGCTATGTTTTTTGTTGTCAGTATAAATACTGAGCTTTATATTTTGGAGTGTGACACCGGCTAATTTTTTCGTCCATGTGTTTTTGAGAGTAAGTGGCACCAGGGCAAAGTTATTTGGCACGATAGTATGTCCTAGTTTTTTTAACCAAACATAGCCGTCACCAGTAGCACCTGTTTCAGGGCGGGATGTTCCGCCAGTTGCAATTACGCATGAAACAGATTGTATGGTATCTCCACTTTCTAGCGTGAGAGTAAAGTGTCCAGTTTTTTTGTCGCGGGTAATACTTTTTATTCCCACTTTTGTTCTAATCGTTACACGGTGTTGCTTTAGTTCGCTTATAAGCGTATCAAAAATAGTTTTAGCTGAGTCTGTGATTGGAAACAGTCGACCTTCGTTTTCTTCTTTCAGTTCCACATCGCGAGACTCAAACCAGGCAACAGATTCCTTCACTCCATGTTGTGCAAAGAGCGAAAAGAGAAACTTCCCCGCTCCCTTGTACTGCGCCTGCATGGTCCGGATGTCCGGTTTGTTATTGGTGACATTACAACGTCCACCGCCTGTGATGAGGAGCTTCTTCCCGAGTGTTGGGTTTTTTTCAAGCAAGAGTACTCGCTTTCCTTTCGCTCCAGCTATAGCGGCCGCCATCATGCCAGCTGGTCCCCCACCAATCACAGTCACGTCCCATACATCAGTATTTTTCATAATGTTTCTAGTATACCCCGACACCAACATTTCGTCAGTTTTTCTATCTTCATCCGCTCTGGGTATACATATATATGTACAAAGAAAGAAGTCGCTTCCGTAGGAAAATTTCGTTGGTACGTCTTATCTCAGAGCGCACCATAGCCGTATAGTAAAAGGCTTGCATTTGTATACCTTTAGTAGTATACTTAAGGTATAGTAACTAAACATATTATGAAATCAATACAATCGAGTGTCGCACTCACACACATGTCTTTATCAATCGTTCTACGCGATACAAAAATACTACTTCGTTTTTTATTCGTTCAAGCGATTAGCATGATAGTCCTTTTGCTGGCTGTTGGAGTTGTTGGCTATGGGCTGTATGCATTGGGATACTTCAAGACAATAGATTTTCAAGCTGAAGATCCTTTTCTTAACCTTGACCGAACACTGACCGTGGCTGCCCTACTTGGTATGTATGTTGTTGGTGTGTTCGTTCATAATTTTTCAAAAGCATATATATCTACGTTTGCGCTAGCTGCTATACGAAATACAAAAACTAGTTTTTCTGAGGTTCATCGCCATGTACTTCAAAATGTGAAAGGTCTTTCGCAGTTTATTCTCATGTCTGCGACGTTGGGTGTCTTTCTTCGCCTTTTAGAGGATCGATTACCTTGGGTCGGAAGAATAGCAACGTATGTAGTTCAGGGGGCTTGGAATCTCGCTACAGTTTTTGCCGTAGTGAACATAGTTGACGGACAAGCAAAAACAGGAGTAGAGGCAACAAAAAAGTCAGTCCAACAATTAACAGCCGCGTTTGGAGAAAATATTACTGTACGTATAGGGCTCGGTGTGATTACTGGAATCTTCTTTATCACTTGGTTAATTGTCGTCGTTATTGGCCTTCCGATTCTTTTGATTGTATATCTCGGAAATCTTCTTATTGGAGGTGGTGTAGCTTTGGTTGGAGTCATTATGTTAGTTATCGCTCTATTTATCATTTCGGTTTTGGAGTCAGTTCTCAATGTAATGCTGTATGAATACACCCGCAATGGAAATGAGACCATTGCGATGGAAAAAGAATTATTTAAGCAAATGATTTCTACTAAGAAAGCACGTTCAGTCTTTAGTCACCAATAACATGTCAGATACGGTAAGAAATCTTCTTCTGGAAGGGTGGGAAGATGTATACAAAAAAAGTCAGCTGACACTCTGGATACTCCTGGCTCTCAAACATGGTGAGAAAAGTATGTCGGATATTAAATCATTTATCATCGAGAAAACCAATAATCTTCTCGAAGCGGATGATAAAAGTATGTACCGTGCCTTACGAAGATTTGATGAGGCCGATCTCATTGCTGCGAAACTAGTACCTAATCCTGCTGGTCCTGATATCAAGATGTG
>JAIYEC010000065.1 GCA_027487145.1 bacterium
GCGAACTTCTTCGTTGCTACGGAATTTTTTCGTTCATCGTACAAATGTACGCCTCCTTCCAAAAATTCCTATGCGCCTCGAATTTCACTCAGCACTACCTTTTTCGTTAATTAGTTGATTGATAACCCGCATGTCGTAACTCGTCAGTCTAATACTGAAACGAGCCGCCCAGTGGCGGCGTGAGTAGGAGTCCCCTCTAAAGACAGGTAACGGCCGGCCTTAAGGGGAACCCCTATTCCTTTATTCTTCTTTGATTGTGTCCGTCTTTAAACTGACGCGCGACAAAGGTTGGAACTCGATGAGAATACCAAAATACTAAGAAAAGTCAATCATTTCGACACAATTAAATTAACAGCCACATGAAACATGTCTTTTTTGAGGTATCACCTTGATAAGAATGCATTCGCATAATACTACTTGCTTTTTTGTCTCGACAGGAGTTTAATCTCTCCCGGAATAGTGAAAGCATGCCACCATGAGGGAGGAAACGTATGTTTGAAAGTATCTTCTGGGCAAACGCCGCGGCAATCGTAACTGGGATGATCATCTATGGCTTCGCCGCCGGTGTTCTGTCAGAATTGACGAAACAACAATGGAAACATATCTGGGGACAGCTCACCGGCACTCAGCTGATGGTAACTACCATCAGTATGGTAGCGACACTTCTGTCACCTTCCATCATCGCAGTAGCGATCGCAGTTTTCTTTACCCTACTGGTAGTTTTTGCCAGCGGAATGTATAAGACTCATCCCTCTGTCGCAGTCACAGGTTGCTTGGTAGCTGCCGTCAGCTTCCTGGCTGGCCAGTCGGCCGCGACAGGGAACGTCGTCCTGACCGAAGCCCTCGTTGTGTTCGGAGGCATTGGCGGTCTCATCGTCGCAACTTTGTGGGGCATGCTTTACCAGTCGACCAAGAAGAAGTCGCTGAGGGAGTGAATTATGGTTCGGTACCGGGTGCTTGCTGCGCAAGCACCCGGCCGAGCTTTTTTAATACCAAGTTATCTGCATTTCCACCACCTACTATTGCCCACTCTGTGATGTACTAAACTTTTGACATAGACATCACACTGTAGTTAGATACGGTGTCACCTAAAAAGGAGGGGCGTATGTTATTTTTGGGAAAAGTAACTGCAATTGGTGCTGGGTCCGGCATCATCGCAGGCTACATGATTGCGTGGTTGTTGTTCTGGTTCTGCACAGGTCAAACTGTGTCCAACACTGAGACAGCAGTCATCTATGGACTCAGCTTCATAGCGGGAGCACTCATCGGTGCTCTGTTCGCAGCCGGGAGCGTAATCGGTGATATATTTTGCTATGCAGCCCTGCATGGCAGCGACTGAGCTGCCAGGTTCGCAGAGATACGCGGGTGGCGCAAACAAGCGCCGCCCTTTTCTTTTGTCACTTATTTGTTATCGTTCATAGATGCCAAAACCTCGCGGACGCGAACACTCATCCCTTACCGAAACTGCCGAAGCGGTAGTCTATGAACTCAAAAAAATCTCTGGTATTAAGATGATTGCCCCGGGTGAAATACGGAGCAACAAAAAAAGTGCGAGCAAGCGATACGTCACAGCCAACTACACCTCTGGTGGATTTGAACTACTCATTTCTGGCCAGAGTATTCAAAAGGTCGCGGTCCATACGGACCGCGACGCAAGAGAAATATTTTTAGAACTCAAAACAATGAAACGCCTCTCTCATATCACCTTCAAGGAACGTGAGCGAAAACCAGGAATTTAAATATAAACAAAACCGCCACTTGGCGGTTTCTTATATGACTGGTTCACTTAGTGGTTCAGGCGTCGGCTCTGGTTCTGGTACCGGCTCAGCCGATGGTTCCGCAGTAGGAGCTGGCGAAGATTGTGACTCAGGAGCTGGTGGCGGTGTTACATTAAGTTCATCTTCGATTTCATCCAGACGACTCTTGAGGTATTCATTTTCTCGCTCCAGATCTTCTACTCTATCGTCAATGCCTCGCACCTTCTCCCAGAGCTCCTTGAGAGCTTCAATGATATAAAACGGTAATGCACCGAAATCAACTTGTTTGTATCCGTCACTATTCTCAGAAACTAACTCTGGGAATTGCGATTCAACATCTTGCGCAATTAATCCAAGATTAATTGCATTTTTATCTTTTCGATATAGCTCAACCGCTGCCATATTCCAGTTGTAACTCACTGGTGTAAGTGCAGCCAGTCCTTCAATATAACTTCTACCCTCTTCTGCCAATGGGGTGATATTTGTCTTAAGTTCTTGGTCAGAACTACACGTTCCACCTATAACTCCTCCGGCATAATTCTCAATACAGCCGTTACTACCGGATGTTCCCAACCGAATATCCCCAAACACTTGTAGTTCTTGAGCTGGAGTTGTAGTCCCAATCCCGACGTTTCCAGAAATGTATGCAGCGCCCGTTACTTGAAGTCTTGCTACGTTACTTGTATTTATATTACCTCCAATTGATACTTTCTGTTGTGAACCGGCGCGAGCTTCAAAAAAAACGGTTGATCCGGCTTGGATCAAAAGTGAAGGATTTCCTGCACCACTACTGAGACCAAATTTAACATCTCCATTTGTGTGAGTTGCGCTTCCGTTATTTGTATTTACGAGAAACCCACCATCTGATTGGATATCATTACCAGCTGGTCCGTTAGTCGAGTTCACAACAAAGCCACCAGAGCCACCAGTGATAGTGGTAGCGCCAGCTCCGATATCGACGATACCACCAGTGGCTAAGAAAAGATCTGCAAAACCAGTACCAGACACACCGAGACTCGATCCGTCGTTTGCTGATGGAATAATCGCGGTATTACCAGTCATAACAAACTGCTCTGAGGCATTCACCGAGAGCGAAACATCAGTACCGGCTGGGTTAGCTTCCCAGGCAATGAGTTCAGCATTACCAAGACGAAGGACACCAGCGTCAGCTGGGTCAGCAGTAGTTGAGATAAAGGCTGGTGAAAAAGCTGAGGTAGCGAAGGTTGGCGACGTACCAAACACGAGTGCGCCTGTCCCTGTCTCATCACTAATCACTCCAGCAAAGTTCGCTGAGGTGCCGGCTGCGACAAAGCTGCTAGAGAGTCCGGCAAGTTGACCAGCTGAGGTGATGAGATTAACGTTGCCGGTACCAAACTGGGCGGCACCTTGGACGTCAAGGAGAGCGCCTGGGGTGGTGGTGCCAATCCCGATACTACCTGCCGAGGTTATACGCAAACGCTCGATAGCATTAGTGCTAAAGCCAAGTTGGTTGGTACCAGCGCTAAACATTCCATTATTAGCGCCAAGATCAACACCAAAATCAACCTCATCTGCAGTACCGACGGCATCACCAACAAATCTAGTGCCTTGGAGAGTTCCAGATGGATAATCATAGTACAAACTACCGTCACCGAAATTAACCCCGCCTGTCTCAACCGTTAACATTTCAATCCCTCCAGCTCTTAATGACATCACATCGGCGGACTCTCTGGTGATTCCGGTATTCGTGTCTCCGGTAAAAGAGAGGCCGCCTGATCCCAACGCACCTGTACCAAGCAGTACCATGCCTGAAAACGTTGGTGAGGCTGAGAAGACCAAGTTACCTGTCCCTGTCTCATCACTTAAAAGCGCTGCGAGTTGCGCTGAGTTTGAAAACGATGAACCACCAGAAATACCTAAAGACGAAGTAGCAACCCAGTTAGTACCGGTGAGGGTTGAGAGGAGTACTTGACCATTGGTACCAGCATCACCGGAAGAATCCCGGAAAGCACCAGTGACACGCAGGTCGCCGGCAACGGTGAGTTTGCTTGAAGGTGAGGTGGTGCCGATACCGATGTTGCCTAATGTATTCACCATTAATGAATTACTCGGAGCATTATCTTCTATAGCGAATGGTGTTGTATTAGCACTAACATCGGTAATCCTAAATCCGTTTGAACCCATAGGATTACTGCTACTCATTCCTATATCCCAACTATTCTGTGCTGGCCGCTCAAAACGAAGTACAGGATATGTCTGTGGTCCGGAAATAATGATTGAAGGATTAGAACCTATGTTTGTTGCACTTACAACTAAACGTGAGGCTGGTGTGGATGTGCCGATACCGATGTTGCCTGAACTAGTAATTCTCATTCTCTCTTGAAGAGTTCCTGAACCATCTGGGGTTGTAAAGAAAACCAATCGGCCAGGCATATCTCCAGACGCACTAGAATTCACGTCCCCATCAACAAAAACTTGAATGGAAGCAGCTGGACTCTGATTAGAAAATGTGCCAGTTTGTTGTGCTCCATACCAAGAAATATTACCGATACTATTATTATTATCGATAGCAAATGCATTTCCAACAGTACTTGTATTTGATCGATAAAACAATAGTGAGTTATTTGTTGATGCAACTGCACTACTGTAATGAGCTAATGTAAGCCCACTAAGAGAATCGCCTCCCGCCACCTGTACGGTTGGAGCAATATCTCCATACGCATACCCAGTAGTTTGACCCACCGCAAAGACCGATCCGTTATAAATAAAATTAGAGTTTGAAGAAAGAGTAGTAGAATCACTCCATAACGTGATCCTATTTGTTCCACCTGTCATGGCAGTGAAAGCACCGGTACCGTTACCCTGTAAAACGCCTGACAATGTCGTCGCTCCTGTACCTCCTCGATCAACTGGCAATGTTCCTGTAGTGCCACTGACAATCGGCAAACCAGTGGCGTTAGTGAGGACAGCTACTGAAGGTGTTCCTAAGTTTGGTGTAGTAAGCGTTGGACTGTTAGAGA
>JAIYEC010000052.1 GCA_027487145.1 bacterium
GAGGGTGTGGCAGTTCCTGATGTTGTACTCCAGGTACCGCTTCGAGATCCGCCTGAATAATTGTCAGACCAGGTACCGGACATTGTTCCATCAGGAGCAATCGTTCCGTCCATTTCAAGGGTAGTCTGCGGTACAACGGCATCTGGGGTAGCGGTGTAGGTAGCAGTAAACTCGACGGTGTCACCAGTTACTGTTCCTGACGTAACTGTCCAGGTATAGACATTGGCTCCGGCTGGGCTCCCGCCGCTACCGGTGAGGGTACCAAGTGCATTTTGGGTAAGAGTGAGATCGTGGGTATAGTCAGAGCCGAGGTATTCCATCGCGATAACATAGTTACCGGTTGTATCCCAATTTGGGGCAATTGCTAATACCGGAAACACAAATGCGAATGAGGCAAACAGTGTCGATATTCCGAGGAACACACTAAGGGTTTTTTTCATAGAGGTTTTGTTAGGTAGGATAAAACAACGGACTAGGTAGTCTGTTGTGGCGACATTTTTCCTGAGCGTTTATCGTCATCAGATTTTGTGTCGGTATTTTTAGTACGAGAGTTGTTCTTGTCGTCTTTGGCATACGCGCCATTTTTTTGTTCGTTCATACAATTGGTAGGATCTTATGTGATAGAGATGATTAATCAGGTTCTTTCACTGACAATACTCGACCAGGGTATTGTGACTACAATGACTGTTACAAGTATTGAAGAAATACAACAGTGTGTACGGTTCTTCATCCTGAACATCTTGAGCCGAAGAGGAGGCTTTTTTATTGCAAAACTCTTTACCCGCTTATGTGCTATACTGGTATACAAAGCCACGTAGGTTTGCAACAACTTTGTAAGACCAGCCCAACTCCTTTTGCTACATACAAGCCGTATTGTATGAATATTCTCATCAAAAAAGTCCTGTAGTGTCAGAGGACTGTAATGGTGGAGTACTTGTACCGGCTTAGATAGTACGTATGAACACACCTATGAAATCAAGACCCAAGCTCCCGCTTTCTAAGAGGAGACTTGGTGTTATTCAAAGGGAAGTTACTGTCGCTCATAATGATTTTGAACATTCTCTTTTGAAGCGAGCGCTCTACAAAACTAATAATTCAGAGACCAGTCAGGATTTGGTACAGACGACGTTTTTAAAAACATTACTGTATCTTCAAAAAGGCGGAAAAGTCGATCTCATGCGTAGTTTTCTCAATCATGTATTAAACGATCTGATTGTCGATGAGTACCGAAAGCGAAAAATTGTGTCGCTAGATATCTTGCTTGAAGGAGGGTTTGAACCCGGATCTAATGAGTATGAAAGAACTATCGATATTCTTGATGGTAAACAGGTGGCACTTTTGATTCCACAACTTCCTAAAAAATATGAACGAGTTATCCGTATGCGGTATTTGAAAGGTCTCTCCTTAAAAGAGATTGCTCTCATTACTAATCAATCAAAAAACACTGTCGCGGTTCAGGCCCATAGAGGTTTGGTAAAGTTGAAGAAGCTTGGCGGTAGAGAATAGTCTCTGTATGAGTACACTACGTCTGAGTGAGCGATAGGTGAGAGAACATGGTACAGTAGGAGGTACTGTCATGAGACATTTCTTACTTTCGCTAGGGATTGAGTTTGGTCCAACCTTTCTATTCTTTGTTGGAGCAACACTTTACGACTTTTTTGTCGGGGTGTGGTGGCTGATTGTTGGTACCTGTGTATCACTAAGTGTCTCGCTATGGCGAGACAGACGGATACCATTGTTCGCTCTTATCGCCAGTGGGTTTGTACTTTTGTCTGGGGTGGTGACGCTCTATACTCAGAATCCATTTTGGATAGTGTTGGAATATGCGTTGTATAACGTAGCATTTGCGTCAGCGATGGCTATTGGATATTTCCGTGGTACACCAGCTCTCAAGCCACTGTTCAAAACAATGTTCGATCTTACCGACCGAGGATGGCACATCCTCTCACTTCGGTGGGGAGGGTTTTTCCTGCTTTGCGCTATTTTAAGTGAGGTGGTCTGGAAAGCGTATGGGGAAGAAACCTGGGTGACCTATCGGTTTGTGATGACAATTATTCTTGGAGCGTTTGGATTTTCACAGTTCTTCTTAGCCAGACGTCACCGTACACCAACGGCGAGCCCGTGGGGCCTCCGCGTGTATAAAGACTAGATACTATCTCATTTGGTACACTATACCCATGAGTAAACTTCTTGGTGGAGTCGGACACACACTTCCAAAAGATATGAAGGAGGCTCTTTTGATAGATTCAAAGCTGACGATTGTCTGGAATAGTCTTACCCCACTAGCGCGTAATGAGTGGATTTGTTGGACGACCTCAGGTAAGAAACCAGAGACCAGACAGCATCATGTAGTTCGTCTCTTAGAAGATTTAAAGAGAGGAAAGCGGAGGCCGTGCTGCTGGCCCGGCTGCCCCCATCGAGAAAAAAGTAAGAAGTAGTATACTTTTATGTATGGCTCACAATAATTACTACTTAGACCTCTGTGTCGAAACATACGTTGTTAATAATGGTGCAGTACTTCTACGCCTGCATGAGAAATACAATCTCTGGACTGGACCGGGTGGACACATTGATCCTGGAGAAGATATTAATCAGGCTGCCATTCGCGAGACATGGGAAGAAGCCGGTTTACAGGTGACACTCATTGGTCCAAGACATTGGACAAAAAGAGACACATCCACTAATCAAGACTTAGTACCACCGCTGTTTATGAATCGACATCGTATTAATGATATTCATGAACACTCAGCGTGCATTTTTGCTGCGGTATCAGAGAGTCGAGAGATTGCTCCGCAGACTGAAGAAGATCAAGGTATCGAAACTCGGTGGGTAACAAAAGAAGATCTGGAAGTGATGAGGGTGGAGGACTCGCGACTTCGCGAGGAAATTTACACGTATGCAGTGACAGCACTTGAACTGGCGACGTAATATGAAAACAGTTATCGTAGCATCAGAAAATCCAGTAAAAGTTGCTGTAGCAAAGCGAGCATTTGCAGCTGTCTTCCCAGATGAAACATATGAGTTTATTGCAGTGAAGTCAGCCTCTCTCGTTCCAGACCAGCCAATGGAGCAGGAGACAAAGCATGGTGCCTATAATCGATTAGCGTTTATTAAAGATTTGTATCCCGATGTAGATTATTGGATTAGCCAAGAGGGAGGATTATTTCTTGAAGATGAAGCGCTGTGTAATAAAGCCTGGATTGTGGTGGCAGATAGGTATGGAGGAGTCGGTGAATCAGCAACTGCGAGTTTTGTTCTACCAAAAGAAATTTCGGCTCATGTACGCAATGGTCTAAACTTGAGTGATGCGGCAGATTTATTTTTCAAGACACATGGTACAGGGGTGGGGAGTGGAGTGATCGGACATTTAACAGACGGATTAATCGATAGAACCGAGTACTATATACCAGCCGCCATTATTGCATTGGCACAGGTAAAAAATAATCAGTGGTTTCTGTAACTAAATAAGTATGAAAAAAATATACACTGAAGAAGAAGCACGAGTATTGGGTGAAGCGATTGGCATAGATTTTTCTCACGTGTCACTTAAAGAATTTATAAAGGGTCTGGGAGTTGAACAAGAACATGGAGCTCATGACCCGGAGACAGATGTTACTCACGATGATGATATATTAATTGCGAAAATCGCCTGGGCACACCTTAAAGAAATTCCTGATTACTACACAAGGTTAGCTGTTATGGAAGCCGAGGCACAGTCATAGAAGTATGGATACGTTCGCTGTAAAAAGATTTGCTCGGTATAGCCTCGTTGGTGGAGGGACCTTTCTCTTTGATTTAGTGCTTCTTTTTCTTTTCACTGATTATCTTGGTATTAACTACGTGATTGCGGCTGGAGTGGCGTTTGCAATTGCGGTGAGTATCAACTATTTCATTAGTCGACGCTTTGTATTTAAAGGTACACAGAGAACTCTTGGTCGAGGATATGTAAATTTTCTTATGATTGCGGGAGGGGGAATTACGTTTGTCATGCTTATGATGTACGTCCTTGTCAGTATTTTTAATGCCCCGTACCTCGTAGCCCGCGTGATGGTTGCAGGTGTTACCGGAGTTTTTAATTATCTTCTTAATCTCTATGTCAATTTTAAAGTGGCAGGAAAGAAACTATGAAAAAACTTTTGACACTCGTACTGATTGATACCGGCTCGTCCCTTTTGTTAGGAATGAAGAAACGCGGCTTTGGTGAGGGTCGGTGGAACGGGTTTGGTGGTAAGGTTGAAGCGAATGAGACAATTCTTGAAGCAGCGAAGCGAGAAGTGGAAGAAGAGGTGGGAATTCAGGTATCTGACTTGGTTCAAGTTGCTACGCTTACATTTTCTTTTCGCTTAGATGAGTCACGTGTTCTTGAGGTACATGTGTTTAAAACAACGTCTTTCTCGGGTCAACCGGTAGAGACCGAAGAAATGAAACCACAGTGGTTTTTATATGACGAGATTCCGTATGATGAGATGTGGCCAGACGATAGATTTTGGCTCCCTCAGGTACTCGCTGGGGCCAAAATCATAGGTTCATTCCAATTTGATGCGCCGGCTAGCCCTTCGCATCAAGCAAAAATTGAGACTCATCACCTAGAAGAAGTGGTAAGTTTTTAAGATAGTGTATACTAGTGCCATTACAGTAATTATTTGGATGTATGTCAGAAGAAACAACAACTACTACCGTTGCTACAAAAGCACCTGCTGTAGCCTTTAAAGATTTGCTCATACCACTCTCGATTATTATCTCAGGTGTTGCGATTGGTATGGGGTTATACTTTGGTACTGGCTCAGCTGCACCACAAGGAGCTGCTGGTGTCGCAAAGAATGCTCCACAGGAAGCCCCAGCTGCTGACACTACAGATAAAATCAATCCAGTGACCGAGGCTGATTGGATCAAGGGGAACGTGAACGCTCGGGTTAAGATTGTTGAATACTCTGACTTTGAATGCCCGTTTTGTAAGCGACATCACGAAACTATGAAGGTGATTGCTGAGAAGTATGGTGATCAGGTGGCGTGGGTATTTCGACAGTTTCCACTTGAACAGCTCCACCAGAAGGCTATGCCGGTTGCGATTGCGTCTGAATGTGTAGGGGAACTTGGTGGCGATGCAGCCTTTTGGACATTTACAGACCGTTACTTCGAAGAGACACTGACCAATGATCGAACTAACATCGAAACTCTCATCCCAACCCTGGTTGCTGAAACCGGAGTGAATAAAGCCCGCTTTACAGAATGTTTTGAAAGTGAGCGAACCAAATCGGCAGTTGAAGAAGATGTGGCAGATGCGGTTGAGACGGGTGGACGCGGAACTCCGTGGAGCGTTCTTATTGGTCCAGATGGGAAGACCTATCCAATTAACGGAGCACAGCCAGCCAGTGTCATTGAACAAACTATTGAAGCTGCGCTACAATCTGCGTAATGATTACTTTCAAGAAGTACCATCCAATTCTGAAGCATACACCCTCACTGATTGTGGGGGTGTTTGCAACTGGCTTCGTACTTACAGTCGTAGCTATCGTGTCGAATCTGTTGCTCTTATCTCAAATTGTGTTTGACTCGCATGTCTTAGTGTCAACAAAGATACAGTTCTTTTTATCATTGTATGGATCACTCCTTACTAACCAGACTGTTGTTTCAGGCACTGTGGTGATACTGATTGCGCTACTCTTTGGAGTACAAGCTGCACTGATAACGTATTACATTTCTATCATGAAGCAGATACGCCTTACTCGGCGTATTGGTGTTTCGTCACTTGGGGGCCTTATCGCGGGGTTTCTTGGCATTGGCTGTGCTGCCTGTGGCTCGGTCATACTCACTGCTGTGTTATCAGGAACAGGAAGTGCTTTATTACTATTGCTTCCGTTGCAGGGTTTAGAAATTGGTTTCTTGGGAATTGGATTATTGCTGTACGCAATTAAAAAACTCTTAGAGGAGATAGAAAAAGGAAGAGTCTGCTAACGGTGATCACCGGCCTCGACCGTAATGAATCTTTAGTTTTCGTACGTGCTCTTCGTACGTGACGGAACAGTGATAACCTTCATTTCTATCATGGAAGTAGAAAAGACAATCAGTTGGATGAGGATTGAGAGCAGCTAGTATTGCAGCTGCTGAAGGATTGGCAATTGGTCCTGGAGGTAAGCCTTCGTGTGCGTAGGTATTATACGGTGATTTCAAGTACTTATCTGCTGGTATTGGTACTGGCCACCAATTTGTTTCACCTTTTTTTCCTGCCTTAGCGTACTGCAATGTCGCATCAAGTTGTAGTGGCATATCAATAAAGAGGCGATTCCAGATAACGCCAGAAATCTCGCGCATATTTTCAAAATCACTCGCTTCACGTTCAAGGAGTGAGGCAATGATGAGTGCATCTTCAAGTGGGACTTGGGCTGATACTTCTGGGGTATAGCGACTGAGGACATCTGCTTCAAATTTTGTATTAATGAGTTCGGCCACTTCTTTTGGAGTCGCGTCACGGTGAGCAACATATTGTCCAGGATAAAATTTCCCTTCGGATAGAGCTGGTTCACTAGCGGCAACAAGGGCGGCAAATTCTGCTCGCTCTGCTGCGTCCCAGCGTAAAACATCACCTGTGTATTGCACAACCTCTTCTTTTCGTTCACCAGGCCAGATAACGACGACACGACTGACAGAGGAGGCAAGGTTTTGGTACCACTCTTTTTTGTAGAAAAATGCTACTAGTTTTTCACTCCAGGTATCGGGCTGTTCATCGCTAACAGCAAGGGTTTCAATGACTTGGTTATTCAAGAGATCTTCTTCGGTAATTGTCTGATTAACCGGGTCAACGCTTACCGGGAAAGGGTCAGCCGGCGCGTCTGTCACATCCTTTTCTGGCTGGGTGGTATTAAATGCAACTTCTTTTGATTCTAAGAGAGCACTGATACCAGCGGTTGCGAGGACACAAAAAATCAAAACTAGGACATAGAGTCCGCGGATGAGGGCTACTTTGATTTTCATTACCGTGATTATGCCATAGATTTTTTACTTTTTCTACCGGTTTCCTGTAGAAGGAGGACAAGGGTCTGTCGTATTGGTGGTAGCAGTCGGGGTATACTTAGGTATGAAAAAATTTGCACCCTATCTCGTTCTGGCGATTATTATCGGGCTTGGTGTATTGGTGTGGCAACGGGGGGAGAAGCCGGCTGTTGTCGTACAAAATACCGAACAAGTTCAGATTGAAGGAGTGACAACGCCGCCGGGTAAAAAACCAGAATCAGGTATGGCTACTTTAGCTGCCTTGTCGCAAAAAGGAGAAAGTCTAGAGTGTCAGGTTGTGCTGGAGCGGAGTGACGCAGAAGGAAATATTGAAGGGACGTACTTTACTCATCAGGGTAGTATGCGGGGAGATTTTATGGTGCCGAGCCCAGAGTTTGGCGGTAAATTAATGTCTTCGATGATTGTTGATGCGAATATGTTATTTGTATGGACAACGATTGATAACCAGGTGATTGGCTTTAAGTCTGACCTCACAAATCTCGACACTACGGTATCAACCAAAGAACCGATACCACTTGATGAGCCAGTTCGATATACCTGTACGGTATGGGATAGTGTTGATGGAAGCGTGTTTATTCCGCCAGCGCAGGTTACGTTTACTGACACACGCACGGCCATCCAAGGTGGTATTGAGTACGGTATCTTACCAGACTAGCTCACTTCTCCGCGGGCTACGCCGTAATCTTTCTCGACATAGATTGAAATAGTTCGTCGTTTTCCAGCGCCACCCTTTACGGCGTGGCGATGAGAGCGATAGATTTTTCGTACGATAAATTTTTCCGAGAGGAAAGAGACGAGCTCATCTTCAGAGTAAACGAATTCAGCAACTCCCATGACAGGATGAATGTAACTTCCTAGTTCTTGTCCTGGGTGATCTTTTAAGAGACGAGCGGTGTGGAGATCTTCATCTTTGAGAAAGGTCTTCATGAATAACCATCCACCAGGAATAAGGACGCGGTGTAGTTCGTCACGAAGAGCTGTTCGTTCTTCTTTGTTTAAGAAGTGAGACGTCATCATATCAAGGGCTAGAGCCTGAGAATTATCTGGTGCAGGGAGTGGTGCGCCAGCGCTACCGACATGGTAGGTGATAGGCATTTTTTCTGAAGCCCGTCTGGCCTGGGCAATCGCAGCGGCAGAGATATCAATACCAATACCACGCATGTAGTATTCTCGGGCTAAGTAGATAAGATTTCGTCCGTTTCCACAGCCTGCGTCAATGGCACTCACACCTTGTCTTAAGACCAGTTCATTTTTTTGTCGCTCTAAGAAGCGCATGAATTTTGCTAAGTCGCCGCTTTCAACGGTCGAAAGCTTGAGGTGTGATGGGTTTGTATATTCGGTATCCCAAAACGTCGCGCCGTGTACTTTGCGCTTCTTCTTTTTTGTGAAGTTTGGTTTTACTGCCATAGAATACTAGGAGGCTACGGTATTTTGGCATCTTTGTCCATCTGATGATACACTACAGCTCATATGAAAAATCCATGGATCATTCTTACAATCATTACTGTCGTTCTTTTTGGTGGCGCAATTGTGTATTCACAAAATGCTAACGAAAAAAATAATCAAGGGGTTGTCGTCGTCGATCATATTAAAGGAAACCCTGCCGCCTCGGTAACATTGGTAGAGTACAGCGACTTCCAGTGTCCGGCGTGTGCATCATTTCAGCCTGTTGTTAATGAACTTTTGGCCCAATACGGCAGTCAGATTAAATTTGAGTATAAACACTTTCCACTACCAATTCATAACTTTGCACAACAAGCAGCGGTAGCTGCAGAGGCGGCGTCGCAGCAAGACAAGTTTTTTGAATTTCACGATATGTTGTTTGAAAAACAGCAAGAATGGTCAAAGTCAGCTACGCCGCAAGTCTTTTTTGCTCAGTATGCAGAAGAGCTCGGTCTTGATGTAGAGAAATTTAAGACGCATCAAAATTCTTCTGTGTTGCGGGATGCAGTGCGGGCTGATCTGGCAGAAGCTCGTGAGCTTGGTCTTACCGGTACTCCAACTTTCTTCCTCAATGGTGAACGGATGCAGTTTGAAACGTTTGAAGACTTCATTCGACAGATTGCGCTCGCGATTGACCCAAGTGGCGCGCTTACGGCAAGTAGTACAGCCACCTCCTCTGCTGACACTACCGGAACCCCTGAGATAAAGTTCGGTCTCTAGTATTAGTCTCGATACAATACCTCAACCAAAAGCTGGTTGGGGTATTTTGTTACCTGAAGGTATTTTTGTTCGGTTTCTCTATTTGTTACTAAGTACGCTTTTTTGATAGCTTTGCCATCGGTTGGCTGCTCTAAGATGAGACAATCCTGCGTAATATCATCTGTCTCAATGGTGGTAACTGCGGCTTTGCTCACACTAAACGCAGAACAACCGGCGGATAATTTAAAGGTCGCTAATCCAATGTCGGCATTAAGTCCATACGGGTTTCTGTCTTGTCCATGAGAAATAAACGGGAGATTATGTTTATGTGCGTACAGTGCAATAAGATACTCTCCGATGTACGCAGGGCTAATTTTGAGTGGTGCTTGTTTCCAGGTCGGGAGAAAAACTCGATACGCAAATGAAATTCTGTCTGTGCGAATAGAAAAGATTATTCCTCCGATAAACTCTCTCTGTTCAAAGAGAGAAAGAGAGTAGTAGGGGAATTTATTTATGGTATTGCCGAGAGTGTTGGTCACGACATCATGAGCAATGACATTATCTTTTCTCCCTAAATGAGCCACATGCATCGGCAAAAAAAGTTCAAAAAAATCCTGCTCAAGCGGTTTTATTTCATGTGTGATATGTGCGTTTGGTAGTTTTAAAACAGCCGTTCTTATTTTGCCTCTTGTTCGGGGCGAAAAGTGTTCCAGTGGGTCACTAGAAACAGAACGTTGCCAGCGGTGGTGGCTGGGAAAAGTAACTTGCATTTATTTATTAAATATAGTATTATAATACTTGTCAAGTTAGCCGTTACTCCGAAATATCTTGAAGCAAACAATCTGCTGTATCATTGTGAACAGCTTTTTTAGTACTCACACCACATGAAGAAGATAAAAAATATTGTTGTGTATGTTATGAGTTTGCCGGACGAAGCGGTAACTATTTCTCAACTCAAGGCCTATGAAAAAACCAGCAAAACTCCAATTCGAGTGTTGCTTTTGCGTGACTCACGGGTAGTTACAAAAAAAGACTATAAAGCAATTAAAGGTTTGGATATATATGTGGCTTGTGACTTCTCAAAACCATCAAAAATCGTTGAGGCTCTACTGCCGTATCAAGCTGAACTCTTAGCCATTACCTGTCGCTCGGAGCAGTTCATGCGACGATTTGCTGAAGTGTTACCACATGTGCCATATCTCCGTACTCCAAGCACAGAATCACTTAACTGGGCCAGTGATAAGTATGAGATGCGTAAACGTTTTCGTTTGTACGATAAAAAAATCACTCCTAAGTTTAGTCTTGTTAAATCTAACACCTTGGGAGAACGTGAGAGAATCGCAAAAAAGATTGGTTTTCCAATGATTATCAAACCAACTAATTTGGCTGCTAGTCGATTTGTCTCAATTTGTTACCACGAAGAGGAATTAGAGTTGACACTGCGTACGACGTTTCGTGATATCAAAAAAGCGTATGAAGCTGAACATCATCTCGTTCCGCCACGAATTATTGCCGAGGAATACATGGAAGGTGATATGTATTCGGTTGATTCGTATGTAGATTCGCGCGGAAAGGTCTATCACTGTCCGTTGGTGAAGGTTATCACCGGAAAGAAAATTGGACACGATGATTTTTACAATTATCTTCAGATGACACCGTCTGGATTAAAGCCTCGTTCAATCGAGCGCGCTCATAAAGCAGCTGAAGCCGGTATTCATGCACTTGGACTACGGAGTACTACGGCTCACACCGAACTGCTAAAAATGGATGATGATTGGAAGATTATTGAAATTGGTGCTCGAGTGGGAGGGTTTCGACATGTGCTCCATGAGTTAAGTTGCGATATCAATCATACGCTCAACGATGTCCTCATTCGAATTCCTAAAAAACCAATCTTGCCGAAAAAGTGTAAAGGATTTGCCGTTGCAATGAAGTGGTTTGCAGCTAAAGAAGGAGTGATTACAGAAATGAAGGGGATTAAGCGCTTGGAACAATTGTCGTCATTTCACAAAATAGACGTCAATAAAAAAATTGGCGATAAAGCAACCTTTGCTCGAAATGGTGGACGTTCAGTCTTTAATTTGTTTTTGTACAATAACGATCGGTCCAAGCTTTTGGCTGATATCCGTCGAATAGAAAAGATGGTTGAGGTAAAGGTGGCCACCAAAAAGACAGCCAAATAGCCATGGGGAGAGAGCGGGCGAAGGAGCCCGCTTTTTGGTATGATAGCGGTATGTTACGGACCAGGAATTTGGCAATACTAGCGACACTCGTCTCAGCTGGCACACTTGGTGCAGCAGTGGCGTTGTTTGATACAGCGGTACTTGGTACCGGACAACTCGCTGCGCTTGGACTCTCGGTGTCTGATGAAGAGAAAACCTACACTGCATCACTGCCCGATTCACCCGAAGGTTTTGCGTACGATGAGCGAGTTCGTGAACTTCGAAAAAAAATTGCTGGGAGCTCTTTGGCTGAATATCAAGATGTTACCGTCGAACCAACTGTAGGAACAACGACTGAAGAAGGGTCTGAAGGAGAGACTGAAGAAACTACAGATGGAACTGTCGTGTTGGCAGAAAAACGCTGCTCTCTGTATCAGGTGTCAAATACACCATGGGATGCCCGTGAAATTAAAATGCAGGTGTCAGAAGGAGCCCGAATCTTTTATCGAACAGGAGCGACTGCTACAGTTGGTTCAACCACCACAGCGGCTAAAGAAATTCTTGCTAGATTACCGTTACGTACCTCTGGTACTGGGTCCTACTGTGTTCCATCAGATGTGATTGGTATTACCGAAAACGGATATCTTATTTACAACGATGACGTAGCTCTGTTTGCTTCATACGGGGCAAATGCTCTGATCGGATACGCGCTTGATGGGCTTCCAATTTATGGTGCGTCAGCCGAAAAGACCGACGAGTGTGGTGGGGCGAGAGTTGGTGGTTCGTATCGGTATATTCTCAATACGAACAGGGATACCGTTATTGCGTGTTTTGCAGCGACTCCGATCGCACTCTAGCTATGGCTACACTAGTTTTTGATATTGAAACTATTCCGAACGAATGGAGTTCTTTTGATGCCTATACAAAACAGAAACTCATACAGAGTGCTGGAGAGGCAGGTGAAGCCGGAGCAATCGCTTCTCTTGGGCTATCGCCTTTTACAGGGAGTATTTGTAGTGTTGCTCTTTACGATATTGAACGAAAACAAGGGGCGGTGTACTTCAAAGGAGATGGTACATACGAAAATGAACGAATTGACGACTTTGTAGTCAAAGAGCGATCTGAAAATGAAATACTTGAAGATTTTTGGGAAGGTATCAAAGGGTACGATGTGTTCGTTACCTTCAATGGGCGATCGTTTGATATACCATTCTTACTCCATCGATCTGTCGTGTGTGGTGTGCAACCGTCACACCTTTTTGCACACAGTCGTTATCTGACAAAACAATCATTGCCGTACCATGTTGATTTGATGGATGAGTTAACAATGTACGGGGCTATGAATAAACGACCGTCGCTTCACTTGCTGCTACAGGCGTATGGGATAGAAAGTAAGAAAGGGCAGGTGGATGGAAGTCAGGTCGCGGAACTTTTTAAAGCTGGTCGATTTGGTGATTTGCTGCGACATAATATCGACGACGTTCTCGCCACCGTAGCACTCTACGGAAAATGGAAACAATATTTAGCGCCAACATCGTTTTTAAATGCTATTGAGTTTTAGTTAAAAATGTGATGTAATGTAATTAGAGTTGCTCTAACTGAAAGGAATTGCATATGGGACGTTAGTGGAAAAACACTGTCCACAATCCGCCTGAAGACGAAGAACAAAAGGTAACCTTCAAAGGTGATCCGAAAGCGCTCTCGAAGCACTGGCCGATTCTGTGGAGATACTTCCAGAATTGGCATATCCTAAAGGTTGCTAGAACAAGTGGATTCAAACTCTACTTTCGTTCGAAAAATGGCCAGCGCATGAGATATCGCTCGCTGATCTTCAAGGATTATGTCGCTGTTCGAGTCGGGCCTGAAGAAGTTACCTTCTGGGCGGTCTGTGGAAGAGAACAGGAATATACACCCTTGAAGATTACAGATATGGGTGTATGGATTCCTGGTCGTTTTCGGACAGATACTCGAAATCCTGACCACCGGATGATCGCAGACCACCTCAGGAAAAAGGCCATGTTCGTTTGAGGCGAGGCTCAATATCAACCCGCGCCCTTGCTTTCGAGCTCGGGCGCGGCTTCTGTTTCTTGGGTCTGATATACTATTTTATAATATGTCAGAAAAGAAATTTCCAGAGGGATTTTTATGGGGAGCAGCGACAGCAAGTTACCAAGTAGAAGGTGGTATTGAAAATTGTGATTGGGCACAAGCTGCTAGGCAGCAGCGGGTGCCACCGTGTGGTATTGCGTGTGATCACTACAATCGCTATGAAGAAGATTTTGATATAGCTAAAAATCTTGGACACAATGCGCATCGTTTTTCGGTTGAGTGGGCACGGATTGAGCCTGAACAGGGTCAATTCAACGAAGAAGCAATCGCACATTACCGCGAAGTGCTTAAGGCGCTTCAGGCGCGAGGCATTACACCATTTGTTACACTGTGGCACTTTACATTACCATTGTGGTTCTCTGAGAGTGGAGGATTTGAACGAAAGGACTCGCCTGAAATTTTTGCTCGGTACTGTGCCTTTGTTGCTAATCGATTGGGCGATCTTTGTACTAATTTCTCAACTATTAATGAACCGAGTGTGTATGGAAGTAATGGATGGTTGCGCGGGAGCTGGCCTCCATTTAAGCGATTTGCTCTGACAGACTTAGTTGCAATCACCAATTCAGGTCGTAGTTATGAAGGAAAGCCAAGTAAGGGGTTGGCTCCTGTTTTCTTGTGGATGCGTGTCATGAAGAATCTCGCTAAAGGGCATAATCGTGCGTACGTCGAAATAAAAAAGCTTCGACCAGACACTAACATCAATTTTGTTCATCATGTCATCGTCTTTGATGCTAATTGGAACCCATTCAACAAATTAAAAGCGTACATTGCTAATTGGCAGTGGACACATGTGTTCATGAAGCGGACTAAAGGACACTATGACTCAATTGGACTCAATTACTACTTCTATACACAATTTGGTGACAAGCGACAGTGGCGTAAGACCGATATGGATTGGAATTTTGCCCCGGAACGTATCTATGACGCGCTCATGATATTGAAGCGATACAATAAACCAATTTATATCTCTGAAGCCGGTTTGGCAGATGCGGCTGATAGTGGTCGGGCTGAGTACATACAAAAACAAGTTGAAGCGGCCTGGCGAGCCATTCAAGCTGGGGTTGATATAAAAGCTCACATCTATTGGTCATTACTTGATAACTACGAATGGGCACTTGGATTTGAAAAGCGATTTGGTCTCATTGAGATTAATTACGAAACACTTGAGCGGAACATCCGTCCATCAGCATACGTGTACAAGGCGATTTGTGAGGCAAACGCTGTTGTAGAATAGAGCTAATGCATCCCGTTAGAAATTACAAAAGTCTGCTCAGATATTTTTCTCGTGATCCATTCTTTGGTCGAATATTTATCATAACTCTGTCATGTATCGGAAGGTAACTTCTGATTTCTAACGGGATGCACTGGATACTGATTGCTACCCTCGGGCAATTCCTCAACGCAATTGTTGCGGTCTTAGATAAATATATTGTTTCTGACGAAAAAGTAATGCCGCGTCCATTTGTATACGCGTTTTACTCATGTCTTTTGACGGGTTTTTGGGCGGTGATATTTTTTGTAGGACTAATTCCACCGCTGGCAGCGCTTGGAGTGCCGTCTCTTGCTAATGTTCAGTTTCCAACTATCCAAGTCATCAGCATGGCGTTTTTGACTGCGTATACGTTCTTCATGGCTTTGGTGTCGATGTACGATGCACTGCGCCACTCTGATGCCGCGGTGGTCATGCCGATTGTCGGTACTATTTCAGCCTTGGCTACATTTGGTCTCAGTTACGTTTTCCTTGACGTCAGTCTTACCCATGGTCACATTGCTGGTATTTTGCTTATTTCTCTCGGGACTTTGCTTGTCGCAAGAGCATTGCCAGAGTGGTCCGTTGTGCTTCATGTGATGCACAGTGGTATCTTCTTTGCTCTCCACTACATCACGATGAAAGGACTTTTTATGGAAACCAGCTTTGACGATGGTTTCTTTTGGTCTCGGATTAGTTTTGTATTGTTTGCCCTCTCTCTTCTCATGGTGCCAGTATATTTAGATAAAATTAAGGCTCAATCAAAATCAACTACCAAAAAGACTGGAGTCATTGTTCTTGCCACCAAGGTACTAGCTGGAGTGGGAGCCTTTCTATTACTTAAGGCAACTGACTTGGGTGAAGTATCAGTCGTGCAGGCACTTGATGGTATCAGGTTTGTATTTATTCTTATCATTACGACCGTGTTTGCTCATTGGTTACCGTCATCTGCAACCGATAAAGATCTCAGACCGAAGGTATTTTTCCGTCGTTTTGTAGTGATTATCCTTATCACGTCAGGGTTCTTTATGCTGTTTGCATGATAAAATCTCTTTATATATGAAAACCTGGTCAATTAAAAAAATCTTCAAGTGGATTGCCATAGTAGTAGTAGCGATTGTAGTGATTATCTCACTCTTGGTTTTGTATCTAGCACAGAAACCGAAACCTGAGACCATAATATATGGAATGTCGTTTAATACCATGTATGCCGATGAACTAGGTCTTGATTGGAAAGAAACTTACGACGCGATACTCGACGATTTGGGTGTTCGTCATTTAAGGTTGGCAGCTCACTGGCCAATGGTAGAGCCAACTCCTGGTGTCTATAATTTTGAAGAGATGGATTATCAAGTTAAGCGCGCTGAGGAAGTGGGTGCTGAAGTTGTTTTTGCGGTCGGTAGGAGATTGCCACGTTGGCCAGAGTGTCATGTACCAAGCTGGGCAGAAGGTTTGAGCAAAGAAGAGTTTCAAGCTAGACAATTAGCGTATATGGAGACTGTTATCAATCGCTACAAAGACAGTCCGGCCATCACGGTTTGGCAAGTAGAAAATGAACCGTTTTTAGAAGTGTTTGCTTTTGAACACTGTGGTGTGCTTGATACTGATTTCTTAGACAAAGAAATTGCCTTGTTCCGTTCACTTGATGCAACACGACCACTTCTCATTACAGACAGCGGTAATCTTGGTACGTGGTATGGAGCGTTCTCTCGGGGTGATATGTTTGGAACAAGTGTGTATGTCCATTTTTGGAATCCAGAGCTAGGTCAATTTAGAACCTTCCTTCCACCATGGTTTTATCGTGTAAAAGATAACGTCATGCGACTTGTATACGGTGATAAAGAGACGGTGTTGATTGAGTTGTCGGCGGAGCCGTGGTTAATTGAGCCAGTTGTTAATGTACCACTTGAGACTCAGTTCACACGTATGAATCTAGAAAAATTCGAAGATATTCTAGCCTATGCAGAGGGGACACACTACGAAAAGCAGTATTTATGGGGAGCTGAATGGTGGTACTGGCTAAAGTTACAAGACCGACCTGAGATGTGGAATCGTGGAAAAGAGCTCTACGTGAAAGAAGCAACTCAGTAAATCCGTATTAGGTACTATGGAAGAAAAGCAGACAACCGCCGCCTTGGCTAAGACAGTACTAATCAGTAGCGCAATAACACTCATCATTATCGTTGGGGTTTTATTCTCGGCAAGAAATTTCCTAGCTACGTATCTTGCCTCAAAGGCAACTTCATCACCAAACGTTCCGGTAGCTGAACTAACCGATACGCAAGAACCGTTGGTACAAATGATTGCAACGGCTGAGCCGGCTGTTGTATCTGTTGTCATAACAAAAGATGTGCCAATTTATGAGCGATATTTCGAGACAATCGATCCGTGGGGTCTCTTTACTATTCCTCGAGTGAGGAATAATGGTACACAAGAGCAGGAAGTCGGCGGTGGTTCAGGGTTCATTGTCTCAAATGACGGTATGATAGTTACCAATGCTCATGTTGTGTCAGATACTGAGGCTCGGTACTCGGTGGTACTCCACGACGGAAAGAGCTACACAGTCGATGTTTTAGCGCGTGATGCCGGACTTGATATTGCGATTTTAAAAATCACTGAACCTTTGACCGAAAGTCTTGCATACCTCTCGTTTGGTGATTCTGATACACTGAAACTCGGACAAACGGTAGTAGCAATTGGTAATGCGTTGGCAGAATTTCAAAACTCAGTTTCGGTTGGAGTTGTCTCGGGACTTTCTCGATCAATTACTGCCAGCGATGAAGTGACCGGCAAGAGTGAACGGTTGGAGCAGGTGATTCAGACTGATGCAGCTATTAATCCTGGTAACTCAGGCGGCCCGCTTTTAAATCTCAAAGGGGAAGTGATCGGTGTTAGTGTTGCAACCTCTCGGGGAGCAGAAAATATCGGCTTCGCACTTCCGGCTCGTTTGGTAAAAGAGGTGGTTGATTCTGTACGAGAGTATGGTGAGATCGTCCGTCCATATCTGGGTGTTCGGTATACCATGTTGAATGAACGTATAGCGAAAGCTAATAATATTCCAGTATCATACGGTGCATTGATTACACGAGGGCAGTTAGAAGAGGAGTTGGCTATCGCACCAGGTTCTCCGGCTGATAAAGCTGGACTGCTCGAAAATGACATCATTCTTTCTATTGATGGGGTTGATTTGAAAGATACTGATTTGGCGGTTGTCCTTCGAACGAAAAAAGTTAACGATACAATAACCCTCAAGATTTTAAGTAAAGGTGAAGAAAAAACCGTAGTTGTTGCATTGGAAAAAGCACCGCAACAATAAGTCTGCGTGATACAATTACCTACAATGAATTTTATTCGATTTGTCTTCTCTTTCTTATTTGTTCGAAACTGGCATACTGGCGAGATGGAGTTATCTCGTTCTCGCATGGCGATTTTCTGTGCAATTATTTTTCTTATGTTATTAGCACTTACTATGATCAGTTTCTTACAAGCGCCGGTTGAGTACACAAGATCATGATGCTAAAAGTTGGGTTATCGATTGCTGCGCTCGTGGTCTTTATCGCAGTAGGTTTTTCTTTTTGGGCTTTTATGGGTGGAAGTCAGTCAGTAAAAGAAACTATTACTGAGGTTACCCAATCTCTTGGAAACCATATTGACACGCCGCTTAAAGAGGTGACACCTGAGACGATAAAAGAGTCTCTTGGCTCAACCACGATACCGATTCCTGAAACAGGTATTCCTTTACGAGACCTCCAAATCGAAGCAGCTCAGGAGAAAGCCATTGAAGCTGTCGGGATTGATCCAGCAACGTTTGTAATTACAAAAGACATGCTCGTCTGTGCACAAGAAACCCTCGGTGCGGAGCGAGTGAGTGTCATTATTGCTGGAGATTCACCAACAATTGTAGAGATGGGGAAGTTATTTCCTTGTTTGAAAGCGAAATAAGAGTTGGTCCGATCTACTTTTTTAGGCTTTATTTTTTCTAAAATTGTGGTAAAGTAGGGAAACTTCTACTGATTTGTAGAAAGCTATATTATGAACTACCAAAAAATCATTACATTATTAAGTGTATTTGTTGTGCTTGCCCCATCAGTTGGCTTGGCTTCAAGTGTGGTCCGAACTGGCGAGACAATTTCAATTGAAAAGGATCAAAAAATTGAAGGCGATTTTTACGCCGCCTCAAGTGTGCTTAGTATCTCAGGAGAGATTGAAGAAGATCTCGTTAGTATTGCCGGACGTAATACGCTTAATGGTACCGTTGGAAAAGATGCTCTGATGCTCGGTGCCAGTGTTGATGTTCATGGAGCAGTAGGGGAAGATCTTCGCATTATCGCTGGCGATGTGATTATTGCTGAACCGGTTACGGGTGACGTCTTCATTATTGCCGATACGGTAAAAATTCTTTCAACCGCATCAATTGGCGGTGACTTGGTAGTCTACGGAGGAACAGTTGAGGTGAGTGGATCGGTTGGTGGAAACATCATTGGTAACTACGAATCACTTCGTCTTGATGCTCCCGTAGCAAAAGGAGTTGATATCAGTACCTCGCAGCTTGTACTGGGAGATCGGGCAAATGTAACTGAGTACGTTAAGTACGAGAGTGCACAAGAGTTAGTTCGAGCGCCTGAAGCAACTATTGGTGGTGATGTAACTCGAAATGACCCTGTTTCATCAGTCGATGAAAAAGCACCCGTTCGTCACTTAGCAATTGCTGGACTAATTGTGCTGTTCTCTGCTTTAGCTTGGTTCTTGGTGGCTCGTACGCTGTTGGCTCGGGTTACGAAACGAGCGCTGGTGAAGAGTGTCCGGCCGTTCCTCTTAGGATTTATTACGGTTATTGCAGCGCCAGTTATCTTTATTGTCTTGGCAGTGAGCATCATCGGTAGCCTCGTTGGTATCGCTGGACTTCTCATGTATGTTGTATTCGCAATTGCAGCTTTGGTTGGTATGTGCGCTGTGCTTGGGGTATTTATCTTTACGTATGTCAGTAAGAAGATTAGCGTGAATGCTGAAGTGACACCGTATAGCCTTATGGCGGGCGCACTTGCAGTTGTGCTCCTCGCAGCCATACCATTGGTTGGTCCACTTGTGCTACTTGGAGCTTTCCTCGTAACACTTGGAGCCTTGATTGACCTGATACTTCGACCAAATCTTGACTAATACCAGAAACACCGCCTAACCAGCGGTGTTTTTCGTCGTGCGGTATACTTAATCTATATGAAAAAAGTGGCCTTTTTTGATGTTGATGGCACCATCTTTCGATCAAGTCTTTTGATTGAGCTTGTCGAGCAATTTATAGCCGAAGGGATATTCCCAAAAGTCGCTGGTGAGACATTTGAACTCTCTCATCGCCGTTGGCTTAATCGAGAGGGAAGTTACGACGATTATATCAACGATGTGATCGAAGCTTTTTTGACTCATATTAAAGGCGTCCATTATGGAGAATTTGCAGATGTGGGACGAAGAGTGGTGGCGGCAAAAAGTAAAAAAGTGTATCGATACACCCGAGACTTACTTGATGAGTTGAAAAAAGACGGTTACTTCCTCATAGCTATTTCACAGTCTCCAAAGACTATTCTTGATGACTTTTGTGAACAGTACGGCTTTGATAAAGTGTATGGTCGAGTCTATGAAATTGGTCCGCAAGACAGATTTACCGGAAATGTGTCTGATGAGCATGTTATTAAAAACAAAGCCAATATAGTTAAGCGAGTGTTTGATAAACATCCTGAATTAACTAAAGAAGGTTCAATTGCCGTCGGAGATACCGATGGCGATATACCTCTACTTGAGAGTGTTGAGCGAGCAATTTGCTTTAATCCAAATCAGACTCTCTACACGCAGGCAAAACGGAGAGGGTGGGAGGTTGTTGTCGAACGAAAAGACGTCATTTACAGACTGTAAAATCTGACCATCTACTTTGTCACTCTGCACAAAATAACTTTCAACGTACTGGTGTACGCCTCAAGTTATTTTGCTGGAGCTCCGCATATCTGGCCCGATTTTCAGTCTTCAAAGAAGAGGGATATCCATGTTGATTTAAAAGCTTTTAAGAAAAAGGTATACTATGACTATGAAAAAAAGACTTGAAAAAGATGAGGAGAATGTAGTCGTAAGTGGAGTTATCTCTGGTCTGGCTCGGTATTTTGAGCAGGATCCTCGGTTATTTCGAATTTTTGCAATTGCGTTCTTAATATTCACCGGTTTCTTTCCAGGTGTCCTGATTTACTTTGTGGCCTGGCTCATGATGCCTAAATCAGTCTCAGACCAACAAGACGTAGAATACGAAGTGGTGGAATAGTATGAGTGTTGATGAACGGAGAGTAAGGTCGTTGAATGACCGGGCCGTCCAAGACGGTCCGGTTGTGTACTGGATGAGTCGTGACCAGCGAGCTCATGACAACTGGGCGCTTTTGTATGCGCAAGAAAAAGCGATTGAGCGTAACGTGCCACTGTACGTTATATTCAATCTTCTCTTGATTCCGATACGGGCTAATACCAGGCAGTATCGGTTTATGTTTGCTGGATTAGCTGAAGTTGAGAGTACGCTTACTGCACATAACATTCCGTTTCAAGTGCTGCACGGTGAACCAGAAAAAGTTATTACTGATTTTGTGAAAGCGCAGGGAGTAGGAGAAATGGTGGTTGATTTTAATCCACTTCGGTATGCCAGAGACAGGCGAGAAGCAGTTGCTGGTGCGTTACCGTGTCTCTTAACTGAGGTTGATACTCATAATATTATCCCGTGCTGGCTAGCAAGTGGTAAAGAAGAATTTGCAGCCTATACCTTTCGACCGAAGGTACACCGAGCATTATCTCAATGGTTAACAGATATCCCAAAACTTAAGAAACATCCGTTTGATAGTGGTGTTAAGATATCTCCCTCAGATTGGGATGGATATCTTAAGAAATTATCACTCGAGGAGATTGCTGATACAGCGTTTGTACCAGGCGAGAAAGCAGCGCATAAGCATCTACAAAGTTTCATCTCCTCAAGACTTGATACGTATCATGAAGATAGAAACGATCCGACTAAAAACGGTGTGTCGGGACTTTCGCCATATCTTCATTTTGGACAGATTTCAGCGCAGCGGGTGGCATATGAAGTAAACAGTGCTTCAGAGAACTCAAAAGAAGCCAGAGAGGCATTTCTAGAAGAGCTAATCGTTCGGCGTGAGCTGGCTGATAATTACTGCTTCTATAATAAAAACTATGACAGGGTAGAAGGAGCCCATGCCTGGGCGCAAAAAACTATTGCTGAGCATGTGAACGATACCCGAGAACATTTGTATACAAAGGATCAGTTAGAGAACGCTCAGACACACGATGATCTCTGGAATGCTATGCAAGTGCAGATGGTAGAAGAGGGTAAGATGCACGGCTGGTGTCGCATGTATTGGGCTAAGAAGATTTTGGAATGGACGCCTGATGCACAGACCGCGGTTGATATTGCGCTGTATCTCAATGATAAATATGAACTTGATGGGATGGATCCAAATGGTGTGACGGGAGTCATGTGGTCAATCTGTGGCGTACACGATAGGGCGTGGAATGAACGACATATTTTTGGGAAAGTCAGATACATGAACTATGCTGGCGCTAAGCGCAAATTTGATATCAAGGCCTACATTGAACGATATGGCAGAAAAGAGACACTCTTTAACTAAGGAGGAGAAAGACTTTATAAAAACCGTTTATAGACATTATGAAGCCTCTGGGCGACATGATTTACCGTGGCGTAAGACTACCGACCCCTACCGGATTTTGATATCTGAAATAATGCTACAACAGACACAGGTGACACGAGTCGAACCAAAGTATAAAGAGTTCTTAAAGTTATTTCCAACTGCGAAGCGTCTTGCAAACGCGCCGCTTGGAGATGTGCTGCGGGCCTGGCAGGGTCTAGGGTATAACCGTCGAGCTAAGTATTTGTGGCAAGTAGCGCAGGTGGTGAGTAATGAAAAGAAAGGGGTATGGCCAAAGACGTTCACAGAATTAAAATCTCTGCCTGGGGTCGGTGAGTACACTGCTGGAGCAGTGATGAATTTTGCCTATAACCAACCAGTACCCTTAATTGAGACAAATATTAGAACGGTATATATTCATCACTTTTTTCAAGATAGAGAAGGAGTCTTAGACAAAGAACTTCTTGCCATCATTGAACGGACACTAGATGTTTCAAATCCGCGGGAGTGGAATTGGGCATTGATGGATTACGGTTCATATCTTAAGGAGACAGTGGGGAATTTGAATAAGAAGAGCAAGACGTACCAGAAGCAATCAGCTTTCAAAACCAGTAACCGGTATGTCCGCGGCGCTATCTTACGTGAGCTTTCAAAACAGTCGTTTACTAATGTTAACATTAGTAAACGATTTTCTGGGATAGAAAATGAGCGGGTCAAGGCACAGCTTCAGTTGTTGTGTGAAGAGGGTTTAGTGTTGCGTGTAGGAAAGACGTATCAGCTACCATAATTACTTCGAGTCGACGATATTGAGAGTAGCGAACATCGCTGGGATCATGAGGAAGGCGATGACAATAAAGAGGAGATTGAACGGGAGGTAGAGAAGCGCAAGACTTGAGATGACTGCTCCAACGAGATAGGCGAGCGGACGAGTTACTCTAAAGAAGCTGATAATCTGAGCATCAGTTGAGTTAGTTCGCTTAAAGAAGTGGACTTCTGTAGTGACCTCTACAAAGCTGGCTCCCACGCGGGTGACAAACATTATGATTATCCAAAGAAGTACGTTAGGTGTATTCACAAACGAGATCCAGGCGGTTGAGACAGCCATAATGAGAAGTCCGAGCGCCATCATCTCTTTCTCGCCAATGTATTTGTCAGCGATGACCCCAATAGGGTATTCGCAGAGAACATACGCCGCTTGTCCAAATAGCATGATGACACCAAACTGCGCCCATGACAGACCAATGGTAGTAATGAGATACAAAGGGGTAAATACCACCATCGCCATAAAGAAGATTTGCAAAACAAAGTGAACGATAAATACCGCTCTGATATCTGGGACTTTCCAAAAATCTCTGATGGCTTCAAGTGGTTTGAGGTCAGTGTATTTTGGATCCTGAAAATCTTTAAAGTAGAAAAGTAATAGTGCGATAATTGGCAGTAACGAAAGGGAGCTGGCGATGTAGGCATACGAGAAGTCACCTCCGTAGGCTATGAGTTCGCTTGAGATAAACGGAGAGATGGCGCCAATCGCGCTCATGAGCGAGAGTAGAAGGCCGCGTCTTGTGCCAGTGAGACCTTCGTCGTTTCCGATGTGTTCCTCCATGAAAACGTCTAGGTTGAAGACGATTAGTGGCACGATGATGAGGTGAAGTGCCATGAGTGGGATGGCTGCTTCGAGCGTGTTAGCGTGAGCGAGTGAGAAAACAGCCAGACCATTAATAATGAGGAGCCATAGCGTTAGTTTGAAATTGCCGACCTTGTGCAGGACGCGAGAGATAAACAGGAAGATAAGTGTCGTGAGGGCCGAGGTGATAATGTAGATGACACCGACTGATTTGGTATTGATGAACTGCTCCAAGAAGGTCGAGTTGATATACGCAACCACAAAGGTATGGAACATCAAAAGCAATGATGCGACATAGATTGGTACATAGCGATGTTTGAGCATTCTACCGTACTCAAATTGTGAAATAACTCGTGGCATATAGTGACTACATTGTACCGCGAGACACCACATAAAATATTTTTTGATGTGAAAAGAAAAAGCCCGACGCTATGCGTCCGGCTTTTTCTTAGGGGTTCTCAAAATTGGTTCAGCTGCGCGGAGCTAGTAGAAAATTTTGTGAGTCGTACTTATTGTACGGTGAACAAAATTTTTCTACGCCAGCGACAAAGTAGATGGGTCAATTTTGAGGACTCCTACTAGATGCCGATTAAGACGGGAATCACCATCGGATTCTTCTGCGTTCGCTGCATCAAGAATTGGGTCACTACATTGGTAACTTCATCTTTTACTTGATCAAGATCAATCGGATTCATTCGTTCAGTTTGTTTCTCAACGGTACGTTTAATCAAGATACGAGCTTCTGAAAGTAGTTGCTGGTTTTCACGAAGGTAAATAAAGCCACGAGAGATGATATCTGGTGATTTACGCAGTTTACCGGTCTTGCTGTTTACGGTTGCAATGATGACAAACATACCATCACTCGCGAGTGAGAGTCGGTCACGGAGTACCACTTCTTGTTTGTTTCCAACGGTAAAGCCGTCAACGAGCATGAGTTCGTTTGGAGCCTTCACAGTGTGCTTGATGATTTCCGTACCGTTCTTGATATCGATGATTGAGCCATTGTCTGGTACAACCACGTGATCGCGTGGGAAGCCGTTTTCAATCGCCGCGAACATGTGACTCTTGAGGTGATAGTGATGACCATGTACTGGGATGAGGAAGGTTGGCTTAACGGTTTGGTGAACCCACACAAGCTCACCAGCGTTACCGTGTCCTGATGAGTGAACGTGAGAACCTTGGTAGTTGATTACCTTTACGTTTTTGCGGTAGATATTATCTTTGAGCTTCTGAACAGCAATTTCGTTACCTGGAATAACTGAAGATGAAAGCACAATAGTGTCACGTTCGTTGAGCGTGATATTTTTGTGTTTGTCAGTTGCCATACGCATCAAGGCAGCAAACTCTTCACCCTGGGCTCCCGTTGAAAGAATAACTACTCGATCGGCTGGGTACTTATCGATGTCACCTGGTTGAATGAACGTATCTGGTTTGACTTCGAGCATCTTAGCCTGAATAGCGATTTCGATATTTGTCTTAATGCTTCGACCTTCCATCACAACTTTTTTTCCGACTGCTTCACACGTCTCGATAACGCTAATAAGTCGATCAAATTGAGAGGCAAATGTACCAATTACTAGACGACCGCTTACGGTTTTAATAATGTTTTCAAGTGTCTCGTATACTTTTGCTTCTGAGGTTGAGAAGCCGGCTCGGTCTGAGTTGGTCGAGTCACACAAAAGAGCAAGGTTTTTGTTTTCACCAACTTTTTCCCAACTCTGTCGTTCAGCTACCACTACTTTGCCGTCTTCATGAACGAGTTTGATGTCACCCGTGATGACAACATCACCGTGCTTTGTTTCGACACAAACACCCATAGCATCTGGAATTGAGTGAGTCACACGGAAGGTCTTGATACGAGTCTTACCAACGGTGAATGATTCACCTTCTTTAATCACCTTCATATCAATTGGTTCCATTTGCGGAAACTCTTCCTGACGCTTGAGGATCATGAGTGAGGTGAGGTACTGCGTGTAGATTGGTGGGTTACCGATACGTTCCATAACGTACGGAATACCTCCAATGTGGTCGAGGTGACCGTGGGTGACTACCATCGCGCGGATTTTATCCTTACGCTCTTCTAGGTACTGGGTATTGGGAAGGATGTAGTCAACTCCTGGAGTACCGGTCTCTTCGGATACGAACGCAAAACCAGCGTCAATAACGATGATATCGTCTTTAGTTTCGACGATGTTCATGTTTCTACCGATTTCCTCACAGCCAGATACGGTGATGATGCGGACGGTGTCTTCGTCTAAGATTTCAGGAATGACTGGTGTCTTTTGATCACTGACATTAAGTCGGTGGGTGAGAGCTGGGGCTTTGTCGGGACGACGGCGTTGATTGTTACGATTGTTTTTTCGATTGCGAGGTTGGCCGCCTGCTTCAGGACGTCCGTGCGGACGCTTAGCTTGGGGGTGTCTTGGTCGCTCACCTTGAGGCGCAGCCCCCGGTTGCGGTCTGTCAGTGCGTGGTCGTGGTGGTCTTGAGCCAGCATTAAAGGGCCGACTACTGCGACGATTGTGTCGTTGTGGTCGACGATTTGCTGGTTGTTGTGGAGATGTTGGTTCCATAAATAATTGTTTATATTAATTCTTTTTCTTAAAAATATTCCAAAGTGTGTCGCTGCTGGTATACCAGGTATCAATGGTACTGAATCTGTCGGAACTGCGGGCAATAGCAGGAAGGTCGTTCATAACTATGTCAGACTTTATAACGTAGTTCATCTTCGGTCTAAAGAGGAAGATAGCTGGATGTTCAGCTGAAATAAGTGTACTTGCTTCAGTCAATAGTCTTTGTCGTTCAGTCTCGTCTCTTTCCGTGCGCGCTTTCTCTAAGAGAGTGTCGACACTAAGATTAGTATACTGAGCGATATTAAGGCCGGGATCATCCTTTTGTGATGAGTGCCAGAATGGATATAAATCTTCTCGGCGACTCATATCAATCCCAAACAAGAGAGCTTCAAAGTCCCTTGGACGAATAACTGATTGAAGGAGATCAGTCTGTTCAAATTGTTCAATCGCGACATCAACGCCGGCTGTTTTCCAGTTTTCTACGATTTGTTCACTCACCTCAGTTAAGAGGGCGGCATTGCTTGTGCGAAGCGTAAAGCTTAGTGTTTCAGCTTGCCCGTCAATTTGCTTCTCAAGGAGACCGAGATTGTTCTTAGTCCATCCGTTCTCGTCTAAGATAGCCGGTGCGTTCTTTGCTGTGGTGGTTGTCGTAGGTGAACCTTCACTAGATTCTAGCGTATTTAAAGTATTGGAGATAGGTCCAGTAATGGGGACACCGTACCCGTGGAGGCTTTTTTCGATGAGAGCATCTCGATCAATCGCTGTATCAAGCGCTTCACGAACCGAAGGGTCTCGGAGGGCAACTGATTTATTTTGATTAAGGAAAACGCCGAATACCCGCGGGAGTGGTTTTGAAATAACTCGGTAGGCTCCACCTTCAATTACTGAATTGATGTTTTCGTTTGGAACATACGCTGATGCGTCAATGTGTCCTTTTGAGAACGCATCAAGTAACTGATTGCTATCTGCGAAGAAAACAAGTTCCATTGCTTTGATGTGCGGTGCAAACCGATTTTTAATATTTGCTTCAAGTGAATACGACGTAATCAGGCCTGATTCGTCTCGGGTAGCTTTTTTTAATGCAAATGGTCCTGATCCGATTGGTTCAGTATTGAGTTGACTAAACGGTAGTTGCTCAAGCGGGATATTTGACCAAAGGTGGGCTGGTAGAATTCCAACCAAAAAGTTTTCACTAAACGGAGTATATGCTTCTTTCAAAACAACATTCACTTCATATTCGTTTACTTGTTCAATTGAAACATCTGCCCAGTTACCCTTGAGTGGACTCTTGAGATCTGGATTTTGGATGAGTTCGTAGGTGAATACAACATCACGAGCAGTAAGTGGCGTACCGTCATGGAAGGTAACATCTTTGCGAATCACAATGTTATACGTCAGACCATCTTCAGAGACAGTGACCGATTCGGCTATATCAGGAATGAGATTTCCGTCTGGAGCAATTCGCATAACACCACTGTATATGAGTGCTGTGACATCTTGATCAACGCGGGTAATAGCCAGCGTTGGGTTCACAAAGCGAGGAGTACCGATAAATCCTTCACGCAATTCACCGCCACTAACTGGGGTAGTGGTAGAAACTGAGGCGTTAAATGAGATAAGGGCCCAGATACCAGAGAAGAGCATTATAAAGAAGAGGACTCGTAAGAGTAATTTATCACTGGAACGTCTGGTCTCAATAATTCTGAGTAAAGAGTTAGAAAGCCGGCGAAATGGCGAAGGAGAGTTCATAAAAGTTTAGTACACGATAGGTTTATTAGTATTTCACACGTACAACGACAAAAGCGTGGGTATTCACAACCCACCTACTCAAGTGTTGCAGTTTTTATGCAATGACGTTAAGGAGTGCTGTTGCAACGAAGAGAACAGCGATACCAATTGTAAACTTGAATAGGAAAAGCTCGGCGCCGCGGCGCTTGTGAAATGCTGAGCTGAAGTTGTCGCCACCAAAGGCTCCTCCAAGACTAGAACCACGCTGTTGCAAGAGAATAGATGCAACAAGGAGGATAGAGAGGATTATCTGGATGTACGGCAGTGCAGGAAGCACTGAATCGATAATATTCATGCCGTGACAATATACCAGATTTAATTGTTTTTGCAAATGATATTTTTAGTCATCTAGGATTGTCCCTCTCTAGTCTCCACAAACAGAAAACCCAGATGTTGGGGTTGATGTTACAATTTAATTGTGAGTTTAACTAAATCAAAACAGGGTGGCAGACTGATGATACTCGGTATGTTTTTTGGGGTGCTGCCCTTGTTGACTGGGCTTCTGGCTACATTTCTTCAAACAGTTCTCGGATGTCAACCTGTTGGAGGCAGCTTCCCAATTTGCCCATTTGGTCTTGGTGATTTGGTCGGCACACTGTTCTACTCACACTGGCTTATCTTCGTCACATTTCCAATTGGTTTGGGCGTCGTTATTATCGGGATAATCTATTCATTATTTGATAATAAAAAAAAGACGGATGAGATTACTGTTGGGTCTTCAGACAATAAGGGAGCCAGATATAAGCTATTCTCAGCTGTGGGTGATTTTCTACTCATTTTAATTATAGGCCTTTTTGCACTTGTTGTGATCTCTTTTGGTTTTTAAAATGTAAAAATAATCTCATTAAAGAAAAATGGAAAAAATAGGAAAGATAATGGTAAATATTGGACTTCTGTTAATTATCCTACCATCGGTAGCAGTTGCTTGGTATCTTTTTTCAGAAGCAAGTAGTGCTGCTTCCTATCAAGGACCCGAGAATATGCTTGGAATTCTTTTTGGAGTTTGGCTAATGTTCTTTCTTGCTGGCTGGTGGATTGTCCCCCTATTGTTGCTGTTCCCTTTAGGATTGATTATTGTGGGTATATTTCTGATAGTTTCTTCAAAGTCACCTCAAGAGCCAGTTTAAATCTAAATTAGTATTAGAATACTGGTCTGCTTTTTAGAGTTTTGCGTCTCTGTACGCTTTCATATAAAATAACCCCGCGACAAACGAAATATCTGGAGGCATTTTGTCGTATTCAATAGTACGTATTAATTAATTTAGTTCTTAATCTTTATGTCAACCGAAAACAGTCCAATCAGACCGCTTAACGACAAGGTGGTGGTTCGACCACTGACCGATGAAGAAGCGGGAACTGCCTCAGCTTCAGGAATCATCATTCCTGATTCTGCCAAGAAAGAAAAACCAGAACAAGGAATTGTCATTGCCGTCGGAGCGGGTAAATGGGATGAAGATGGTGAAAAGCGAATTCCGCTTGATGTAGCAGTAGGTGATCGAGTCGTCTTTTCAAAGTATGGCTATGACGAGGTGAAGATTGATGGAAAAGAATTTTTCCTCGTAGCCGAAGGAAGTATTTTAGGAGTATTCAACAAGTAAGTTCTTAATTCATTATGGCAAAACAAGTTAATTGAGTAAACGAGGCCGTAAGGCCGACTATTACGAAATTACACAGGCGCTTAGCCATGATTCGACCTCCAAGGGAGAATCTGGCTGCAGCGAGCTGTGGCGAATGCTAATTATAAACAGATAATGATAAATAAATTCACATATGTCTAAGCAGGTTATCTACGGAGAAGAAGTCAAGAAAAAACTGCAAAAGGGAGTTGATACAGTAGCAAACGCAGTAAAGGTGACGCTTGGTCCACGAGGACGTAATGTAATCCTTGATAAAGGGTTTGGCGGTCCAACTATCACCAACGACGGTGTATCTATCGCCAAAGACATTGTGCTCAAAGACAAGTTTGAGAACATGGGCGCTGAAATTATTAAAGAAGTGGCGCAAAAAACGAATGAAATTGCTGGAGATGGAACAACAACTGCGACAGTTCTCACTCAAGCACTCGTAAATGAAGGTCTGCGCCAAACTACCATGGGTATCAATGCTATGGCTGTCCGTAACGGTATGGAGCATGCTGCAGCCGACGTGGTAGCAGCGTTGAAAGAAATGGCAACGCAAATTTCTTCAATTGAAGAGATTAAGCAAGTAGCAACTATCTCTGCAGAAGACGCTGAACTTGGTGAAAAAATTGCTGAAACTATCGACAAGGTAGGGAAAGATGGAGTGGTCACTGTAGAAGAGTCTCAAAGCTTTGGGATTGAAACCGAACTTACCGAAGGAATGCAGTTTGATAAGGGGTATGTCTCACCGTACATGGTAACCAACCCAGAGCGAATGGAAGCAGAGTACAAGAATACACAGATTCTTATCACTGACAAAAAGATTTCATCGGTTCAAGAAATTCTCCCACTCCTAGAGAAGATTGCCCAGACGGGAAAGAAGGAGCTTATCATCATCGCTGATGATGTCGAAGGTGAAGCGCTCGCAACGTTTGTGGTAAACAAGCTCAAGGGAGGATTCTCGGTCTTGGC
>JAIYEC010000044.1 GCA_027487145.1 bacterium
TATGGGTGAACCACACTCAATGGGAACACGTTTAGTAAACTCACAGAAATGTTTCCGCGCTGAAGATATTGAAGAAGTTGGTGACAACCGGCATACAACCTTTTTTGAGATGTTGGGGAACTGGTCACTCGGTGATTACTTCAAGCAAGAACAACTCCCGTGGATTTACTCGTTTTTGATTGATGAAGTCGGTCTTGATCCCAAGAATCTCTACGCATCAGCCTTCTTAGGCGACGAAGCAAATGGTGTTCCCAGAGACACCGAGGCAGTTGAAATTTTGCAAGACATATTTGCAAAACGTGGCGTATCAAATGGAGTTGCTGAGATAGGGTCTGAAGCAAATGGATACCTTCGAGGCATGAAAGAAGGAGAGCGTATTTTTTATTACGACGCAGCCAAAAACTGGTGGAGTCGTTCTGGTAAACCAGAAAAAATGCCAATTGGTGAACTTGGGGGAGGAGACAGCGAAATTTTCTACGACTTTGGTACACCACATGACACCAAGTGGGGCGAACATTGCCACCCAAACTGTGATTGTGGACGATTTATTGAAATCGGAAACTCTGTGTTCATGGAGTACATCAAAACCGAACGAGGCTTTGAGAAACTTCCAAAGCAGAACGTTGACTTCGGTGGAGGATTTGAACGTATAACCGCTGCGGCTAATAACGACGCTGATGTTTTCAGGACGGATCTCATGTGGAATGTCGTCACCCAAATCCACAGTCTTTCTGGGAAGTTTTATCTCGGTAACGAAGAAGCCTTTCGAGTTATTACTGACCATATCCGTGGAGCAGTATTTATGATTGGTGATGGTGTTATGCCAGGCAATAGCGAACAAGGGTACTTCGTTCGTCGCTTGCTTCGTCGAGCTGTTAGATACGCTGATGTCCTTGGTATTCCAGCTGGCGAACTCCAAAACCTCGCTGACAGTGTTATTACCACGTACGGTAACTACTACAAAAACCTGGCTCTAAAACGAGATACCATCAAACACGCTATCGCTCTTGAAGAAGAGCAATTTAGGAAGACACTTGAAAACGGTCTGAAGCAATTCAATAAGCTATCCCTTCAAGTTCACATGACCACAAAAGAAGTTGATGGCAAGAAAGTCCTGGATAAGGATTCTGCTCGCACGGTCCAAGCAATCAATGCGCAGAACGCCTTTGATCTCTTCACTACGTACGGATTTCCGATTGAGCTTACCGAAGAGATTGCCAAGGAAAAAGGCTTGGTGGTAGATAAAAAAGGCTTTGAAAAGCTCATGGAAGAACATCGAGAAAAGTCTCGAGCTGGAGCAGAGCAAAAGTTCAAGGGTGGTCTAGCAGACAGTTCAGAAGAAGTGGTGCGCCTCCATAGCGCAAACCACCTTATGCTCGCCGGACTCCGTAAAGAACTTGGTGATCATGTGCACCAAGCCGGCTCAAACATCACCGGGGAGCGCCTCCGCTATGATTTTACGCATCCTGAGAAAGTTGAGCGTGATGTACTTGATAGGGTAGAGGCGTACGTGAATGACGCTATTAAAGAAGGCGGTCTTGTGACAATGGAAATAGTTCCAAAGTCGGTAGCAGAAAAAGACCCAACCATTGAAGCCAGCTTCTGGGATCGTTATCCTGATGACGTAAAGGTCTACACCATGACCACGTACAGCGGAGCCGTTGTCTCTCGTGAACTCTGTGGTGGCCCACACGTAGAAAAACTTGAAGATATTAAGGGAACCTTCAAGATTGTTAAAGAAGAATCATCATCTGCCGGCGTGCGCCGCGTGAAAGCAGTGCTTGAGTAGCTATCCCCGAACCAGTAAATAAAACAAAACAACGACTGTATAATAAGCATACATGTCGTTGTTTTCGATTAATCCTACGGCCGAACGAATTGGTGCAATTATTGACGTTGGTTCAGGCAGCGTTCTCGTTGCTATTGTTATTTCTCAACTTGGAAACAAAAAACCAACTGTTGTGTGGAGTCACCGCGAACAAGCCCCGCTTCGAACCATTGATTCAATCGAGCAAAGTGCAAAGTCTGTTATGACTTCTTTAGTGAATGCGCTTTTAAAATTCGACAGTGAAGGAAGGCGGGCGCTTCATGAGTATAATAAGCACTCAAATGTTGATGAGGTACAGTGCTGTATTAGTGCACCATGGGCATACACCGTAACCAAGACCATCTCCTACACGCAAGAAGCGCCATTTGAAATTACCAAAGCCCTCATTGATAGCCTCATTGAATCAGCTGAGAAAGACACTCAAGTAGAGTTAGCAGAAAACGAAGCTGCTACAGAGTTGGGACTCAGTATTATTACCAGAAGTACCTTAGACACGCTCGCCAACGGCTACCGGATTGAAAAATCTATTGGTAGTGAAGCTACTGAGTTATCAATTGCGCACGTCAGCGTTGTTACCCAACAATACCTCATTGAACACCTCAAAGATCTCAGACACAAAATCTTTTCTGACAAACCACTGCATCAACTTTCATACATGCTTTCGCTTTATAGCGTGGTTGATGAAATCTTCAACGATTCCAGCGATTATTGTTTGATTGATATCACATACGAAGCAACTGAGATTGGTGTCGTTCGCGATGGAATTCTCACCTATTCGACTCATATACCATTCGGTTCGTTTTCATTAGCACGAGAAATTGCCCATGTTACCTCACTACCACTCTTGCAATCGTTTCAATCACTACACACCGGTGATGTTGAAGTCTTCTTAGATACACTTACCGCAGGCCAGAAAGACGAGGTTGAGACAATATTTAAGGAGTACGTTGCTCGTCTTGAAGCGCTATTTACAGAAACCGGCGACGATCTTTCTATCCCAAAGAAAATGTACATCCACACCGAAATTGAAATGGAAGCTCTTTTTACCAAACTAATAACAGCAGCAGGAACAAACAAACTAAAAGGGACACCGCAGGTTAAGGGTCTCTCGAGCTTACTGGCTGATCTAGTGAACGTGGAGCACAAGGAGACTAATACTGATACCGCCATGCTGGTGGCTGCCAAATTCTTTCAATCTCAAAACCATCGAAGATTGTTTGAGTATCTCTAGATACCACTATTTTCTCATCAGCCTGGACATAAGGCATGGGTTTAAAGTAGCTAACCAATACAGATAACAGAATTGTCAACAAAACAGGCTACCGAAATGGTGGTGTGGGAGTATACTGTATGTACAGTATGAATCAAAAATGGAATCTACAGGACATCCGTCCCGCTGAACCAAGAAAGCGTCGCACACTTTCTGATCAGCGTTTACCAACCTCTCCGATTCGGCCCCAAGCGGAGCCTTTAGAAGATGAGCCAGTATTTGAGCGTGAGCAGATTCCAAGTATCCGTATCGAGAACGGAACTAAGCGAGGGCAAAAAAGAATCGTGTTCGCGAGTGTTCTTGGTGTACTTTTAATTGCTGGCGCCCTTGTGCTGAGCGCACTTCTTGGAAAGACTGAACTCACGATCTACCCAAAGATCAATCAACCAAATATCAGTAGTGAATTTACTGCCTATCCAGATAAACGAGACAACGCACTGAGCTACGAGCTTATGACACTTGAATCAACCAGCGAGAGTCAAGTAAAAGCTAGTGGTCAAATCGACGTAAAAGAAAAGGCCACCGGAAAAATCGAAATTATCAAAACAACCGAAGGCGCGGAACGTATTATTGCTAACACTCGTTTTCGCTCACCTGATGGAAAAATCTTCCGGATTAAAGACGCTATCGTCGTACCAGGAGCAGTTAATAACGTTCCAGGCACTATTCAGGCTGATGTTATCGCAGAGGAAGTAGGGGATACCTACAACTTAGCTGCTAATACCCGCTTTGATATACCAGGCTTCCAAGAAGGTGGTTTAACTGACCTATACAAAGCTATCTATGCAGAGAACCGAGCAGCCTTCACTGGCGGTATCGACGGCCCGCAATACAAAATTGATGACGCTGAATTAGGTACAGCCCGCCAAGCCCTCCAAATTAAGCTCCGCGATGAGCTCTTGAAGCGAGTTGAATCAGAAAAACCAAATGGATTTGTGGTGTTCCCAGGAGCTGTTGCCATTACCTACAATCAATTACCAGCGGTCGAATACGGTAATGATTTGGTAACCATAAAAGAACAGGCTATCCTTCAAATCCCAATCTTCAAACAACAAGATATTGGTTCTTTCCTAGCAAAGGAAGCAGTAGCAACCTACAGTGGTGGAAATGTCAGAATCGAAGACCCAACTGCACTGACCTTTAGCTACACCTCAGGCACGACTAGTAACTCAGTCATTGCTAATGAACCATCCTTGACCTTTAAATTAAGCGGAAAACCACTCCTTGTGTGGGAATACGATGCTAAGAAGTTGACCAAAGATCTCGCAGGACTACCAAAAACTGCTATAAATAATGCAATTTCTGCTTATCCTGGTATTGAAGGAGCAAAAGTAAGCATTACTCCATTCTGGAAGCGGAGTTTTCCTGAAAACCCAGACGATATTATCGTTGTAGAAGAAATAAAGAAGGACGAATAAGTGGTGAAACTAATAAGTAATTTGACGTTTTTATTATTTCTTGGTAGACTCGGGCACGTTTGATGGATCAAGAAACAACAGATGTCAAGGATGATTTGGTGTACGGTGTGGTGGAAGAAGCCCTACCGAACGCCCTTTTTCGTGTAAAAACGGAAGAGTCATCTGATCTGGTCCTTGCGTACCTCTCTGGTCGAATGCGAAAGTTTCGTATTCGCGTACTTGTCGGAGATACAGTAGGCATGGTGGTTGATCCATACGGGGGAAAAGCCCGTATTACAAAACGCGTTTAAGTTATTTATTAGAAGTTATGAAAGTAAGATCTTCAGTAAAAAAAATGAGTCCGGATGATATCGTCGTCAAAAGACGCGGTGTTGTTTACGTGATCAATAAGAAGAAGCCTCGACATAAACAACGTCAAGGATAAAGAACAATTATATGAGAATTTCAGGTATAACAATTCCAGATAATAAGCAACTGCCGTACGCGCTTACAGCCGCATACGGAGTCGGTCTATCACGAGCTAAGTCAATCTTGGATGACCTTAAAATCGCGCACACAAAGAAGCCTACTGATCTCTCAACCGATGAAGAGAACTCAATCCGTGAAAAGATTGAAGCATTCCGCATCGAAGGCGAACTTAAACGCGAAATTTCGGCCAACATCAAAAGACTCAAGGATATCAACTCTTACCGTGGCTCACGTCACGCGAAGCGTCTTCCAGCTCGCGGACAGCGAACCAAGACCAACTCACGTACCCTCAAGGGTGCTAAGAAGACTATGGGTAGTGGTCGTCGTAAGCTAGAAAAGACTTAAAATTTATCAGTGAGCACATATCTAACGACATATGGGTAAGAAAAAAATCGTAAGAAAGAGTGGTGGTTCTGATGTATCAGGTACATCTCGCGCCCTCAATCGTATCCCTAAGCGAAAACTCGCTTCAGGAAAACTAAATATCCTTGCAACCTTCAACAACACACTTCTCACGTTGTGTGATCCTAAGGGTAACGCGGTGATGTCTGCATCATCAGGCGCTCTTGGATTTAAAGGTTCACGTAAGAGCACACCGTTTGCTGCTGCAAAGGTGGGTGAAATTATTGGTGAAAAGGCTCAGCAAATGGGAATGAAAGAAGCTGAGGTAGTTGTTCGTGGTGTTGGTGCTGGTCGAGAATCAGCCCTCCGTGGATTCTCTGGAAAGGGAATTGGCATCACTAAAATTACCGACATGACTCCAGTTCCATTTAACGGTCCGCGTGCTAAAAAGGCGCGCCGCGTATAGACAATAGCGTATGAAAATAGGTCCAAAATTCAAAATCGCCAAGCGTCTTGGCGCGCCAATCTTCGAAAAGACCCAAGGTCCGAAGTTTGAGCTATCAGTAGCACGCACAAGTAACCGACGAACAAATAAGCGACCAGGTCAGGCTAGTGACTACAAGCGTCAGCTTATTGAAAAGCAGAAAATGCGCTTTTCTTACGGTATTACCGAAAAGCAACTTCGTCGTTACGTAGATGAAGCAATTGCAAAAGAAGGGCACCAACCAGTAGCTCTTCTTATTGACCGACTCGAAACTCGTCTTGATAACGTTGTATACCGTCTTGGTCTTGCTAAGACACGACGGTTCGCTCGTCAGATGGTTTCTCACGGTCACGTTGTAGTTAATGGTAAGAAGCTTAACGTCCCTTCACACAAGGTACGTGTTGGTGATGTTATCACCGTACGAGAAGGAAGCCGCCAGAGTGTTATGTTTACTGCGCTCGCAGAAACACATGACGCAGTATCGGTACCAGCCTGGCTTTCATTTGATGCCAAGAAGCTAGAAGGTACCGTAAAGGGTGCACCGCAATACAATCCGACAGAAACTCTCTTCGACCCAGAACAAGTGATGGAATTCTACAGTCGATAATCACAAGAGGTTTATAAAATTAGTTCATCAAAAATAACTATGTTGGAAACAAATGTAACACTCCCATCAAAGCCTCGAGTAGTATCTGAAGAAGAGAACCGCGGAACGTTTGAAATCGATGGTCTTTACCCTGGGTACGGACACACACTCGGTAACTCACTTCGCCGTATCATCCTCTCTTCACTTCCAGGAGCAGCTATCACACAAGTGAAGATTGATGGTGTAGAGCACGAATTCTCTGCTATCGACGGGGTAAAGGAAGACGTCATTGTGATTCTTCTCAACCTTCGCCGTATCCGTCTGGCGCTTCACAGCGACGAACCGGTAACTGTTACTCTCAAGAAGTCTGGCCTTGGTGTCGTAACAGCAGGTGACATCACCGCTCCAACGCAGGTAGAAATCCTCAACCCAGAACAACCAATCTGCGAGATTACCAACAAGAGCACGAAGCTTGAAATGGAACTCCGAATTGAAAAAGGTCTTGGATACATCCCGCGTGAAGTACACATGAAAGAAAAGATGGAAATCGGAGCTATCGCTATGGATGCAGTCTTCACACCAATCCGTCGTGCTAACTACGAAGTAGAAAACATGCGTGTTGGTGACCGAACAGACTACAACCGACTTCGCATCACGCTTGAAACCGACGGAACCTACACCGCTCGCGAAGCCCTCGAAAAATCAATCGAGATCATGATTCACCAGCTTAAGGCAATCATCGGCTTCCAAGAAGAACACACGCACACCACACCAGCTCCAGCTGCTACCGTGGTAGAAGCAAAAAAAGAAGAACCAGATCAGGAGGTGCTCAAGACCCGGATCGAAACACTTGACCTTACCAGTCGTACCCTACAAGCCCTTGAAGCAGCCTCAATCCGTACTGTCGGTGGCCTTGTGCGAAAGAAAAAAGATGATATTCTTGCGCTCGATGGCATTGGCCCTAAGGGACTAGAAGAAATTGTAGACATGCTTGCAGGCTACAATCTTCACCTTGAACAATAATCACGCTTATGAGACACGCAAATAAAAACCGAACCCTCAGCCGACCCCGAAGTCAACGTACTGCGTTGATCCGTGGTTTAGCTGTGTCACTCATTCGTGATGGCCAAATTAAGACAACGTTTGCTAAAGCGAAAGAACTTCAGCCTCGCATTGAACGCCTCGTGACTCACGCTAAGGCAGATACAGTAGCAGCACGTCGCTTGGTTGCATCACGCCTTGGTGAACCAAAAGAAGACACTATTAAGAAGCTTTTTGCAGAAATTGCACCAAAAATGAAAGAACGAAACGGTGGCTACACTCGCATTGTAAAGCTAGGACGCACCTCACCTGGTCGAGAGGAAGCGATAATCTCATTCGTTGAATAAACATATGGAAACAACAACAAAAGTTTACACCATCGATGCTGCTGGAAAGCGCCTTGGAAAGGTAGCTACAGAAGCTGCGTCTGTTCTTCTTGGAAAGAACAACCCAGCGTTTGCTAAGCACATCATGGAAGATGTTCGTGTTGAAATCAGCAATGCGAGTAAAATGGATATCTCTGAAAAGCGCGGTACAGAAATCTACCAATCTTTCTCAGGCTACCCAGGTGGACGCCGCACAGAAACACTTGATCACCTCGGGAAGCGTCTTGGCTACGGAGAAGTACTTAAGCGAACTATCGCTGGAATGCTCCCAACCAACAAGCACAAGAAGCCCCTTTTACACAAATTAGTAATTACCGAATAAGCGTATGGCAGCAACAAAAACAGTCTACGTAGAAGGTATCGGACGTCGTAAAACTGCGACAGCTCGCGTACGCCTTACTCCGGCAAAAGAGACAACGATTGTCGTAAACGACAAGCCGCTCAACGAATACTTCACTGCACTCGCTCTTCAAAAAGACGTACAGTCAGTGCTCGAAACAAAAGACGCTGGTATTCAAGACTACACCATTACAGCTCATGTAAACGGTGGTGGTATCTCTTCTCAAGCAGAAGCAATCCGTCTTGGTATCGCTCGCGCCCTCGTGAAGGAGAAGGCAGAACGTCGTTCTCCACTCAAGCTCCTTGGCTTCCTCAAGCGTGACCCACGCTCTGTAGAACGAAAGAAGTTTGGACTTCGCAAAGCTCGCAAGCGCCCAGCTTGGTCAAAGCGTTAGAAAAAAGTCCCGCCTGCGCGGGACTTTTTTTACATGCAGTAATAGTCGTGCTGTTCAAAAGTAGAACAGTACTAAATACTAAAACTATATAATGTAGTCATGGATATCAATACATTCTTAAGGGTAAACGGCTTATCAAACACCTCATCTACTGATGAGATACGTGACGCACTTTCAGCTGGTCGTTATTCAGCCGAGGAAATTGAAAATTTTCTCACGAATAGTTCAAAAGAATTTAAGGGGGAATCAACACCTCTCACATCTAACACCTCGGGAGCAGAAACAAATTTACAGTATTCTAATACAGTAACAGAAATTAAAATTACTAGTAAAAGTTCATGGGGTAGAATTGGACGATTACATTTTTTTCTGGGTCAAATTTTATCAATAGTGGTTACCGCTCTGCTTCTTACAGTAATGTTTTTAACAGCAATGGCTTTAGGAGGGCCAGGTACCCCTAAGATTTTAGAGTACGGTATTATTGGTATAATTCTACTGCTAGTCGCTTTGACTGTCGCCCTCGCATTTTCACAGATTGTTAAACGTCTCCATGATGTTGGCTATCCGGGCTGGATTTTATTACTAAATTTTATCCCGTATGTATACATTGCTCTAACTCTGTTTCTCCTATTAAAAAGAGGAGATCAGGGTATAAACAAATACGGAGCCCCATCAGAACTGGGATTTTGGCGGGCACTCTTTAGTAGGTAACGGTTTACCACGAAGCCCTTCTAGTCAACACAACACAACAAAAGCCCGGGCTACCGGGCTTTTGTTGTCAGGGATTTTCAGTGTACACAAGGGGCTGTTGCACCCTTGATGCGAAGGGTAGGGTAATCTACCTTCGATGAAAATTTGTCCTAAAAGGTGCACAACTACAACGTAGAGGTTTTCATCGTGCCCATTAATAGTACTCCTTAGAATTTTACGGCAAACTTTACAGCACCCTTTTTTAGATTTATAATACTGTTGTATGGTGAATGAACAAGATATATTTGACGATGAAACGACCGTCTTTGAAGACGAGCACCATGAAGAACATAATGATATTGAATTAACAGATGAAGAAGCGACGGAGGCTAATAAACTGAAACAGCTCCGTCAAAAAATTGCGAAGCTAGACGAAGAAAAGAGGCAGATACTGGAAGACTCAGCGCGCGAAAAAGCAGACTTCCTTAACGCCAGACGTCGATTAGAAGTAGAGCGAAGCCAAGACAAAGTGCGACAAACAATGAAACATATTGAAAAACTTCTCCCGCTCTGTGACAGCTTCGATATGGCACGCTCTAACAAAGAAGCCTGGGAAAAGGCGGATGAGCAGTGGCGTAAAGGGATCGAAGGAATCCATACCCAACTGCAACAGATACTTACTTCATACGGCATCACAGAGATAGCGGCAGACAAAATGGCATTTGACCCGTATAAACACGAAGCCATTGGTACTGTACCAGTCGACGACAAATCTCTTGATGGTACGGTTATAGCCACGCTCCAAAAAGGCTACGAGATGAATACCGGAGAGACAGTGGAAGTAATCAGACCAGCCCGCGTAACAACAGGTACCTACGAAGGATAAGCACATTACCAAGTTCTAAATTTCACATTATGGCAAAAATCTTAGGAATCGATTTAGGAACCACCAACTCAGCAATTGCTGTCATTGAAGCTGGGGAACCAACAATCATTGAAAATACTGAAGGGAACCGAACCACACCATCAATTGTGGCTATTTCTAAGACCAACGAGCGATTGGTCGGACAAATTGCAAAGCGACAAGCAGTTACTAACCCAACCAATACCATCTACGGTATTAAGCGCTTTATGGGACACACCTTTGATGAAGAGGTCGTCCAGAAGGATAAGGCTATCGTCCCGTACGAAATCAAGAAGGGACCAGATGGCGGAGTTCTCGTCACGATGGACGGCAAGGACTACCGTCCGGAGGAAGCATCGGCGATGATTCTCTCTAAACTAAAGGCAGACGCTGAAGCCAAACTGGGAGAAAAAATCACCGAAGCTGTTATTACCGTACCGGCCTACTTCAATGATGCACAGCGTAAAGCAACCCAGGACGCCGGCAAGATTGCAGGACTCGATGTAAAGCGCATCATCAATGAACCAACCGCAGCAGCACTTGCATACGGCTTTAACAAGAAAAAAGATGAGAAAATTGTTGTCTACGACTTTGGTGGCGGAACCTTCGACGTCACCGTACTTGAAGTCGGTGATGATGTAGTTGAAGTACAATCAACCGACGGTGATGCCCATATGGGCGGTCGCGATATCGACCAGGGAATTGTTCGTTTCTTGATTGATGAATTTAAGAAGAGTAGTGGCGTTGATCTTGGAAAAGACAAACTTGCTCTCCAGCGACTTGATGAAGCAGCCGAGAAGGCGAAACACGAACTCTCAACCACGAGTGAAACTGACATCAACATTCCGTTTATCTCACAAGGTAGTGACGGACCGCTCCACATGGATGTAAAGCTCACTCGGGCTAAGCTTGAAGAAATTGCCCATGAGTTCGTAGATAAGTCTATCGAAATCACCAAACGAGCTCTTGAAGCGTCAGGGCTAAAGAAAGAAGAAATCGACGAAATTATTCTCGTCGGTGGACAGACTCGTATGCCAGCGATTCAAAATGCTGTGAAAGAACTGTTTGGCAAAGAACCAAATCGATCAATCAACCCAGATGAAGTAGTAGCACTTGGTGCCGCTATCCAGGCTGGTATCTTCCAAGGAGATGTAAAAGACATTACTCTCGTTGATGTTATTCCACTTTCTCTTGGTATCGAAACTATGGGGGGTGTAAACACGAAACTCATTGAGAAGAACACCCACATTCCAACGAAGAAACAACAAATCTTCTCAACGGCAGCCGACAACCAAACCTCAACCGAAATCCACATCGTTCAAGGGGAACGACCGATGGCGACCGACAACAAGTCACTTGGTAAGTTTGTACTTGATGGTATTCCACCAGCACCGCGAGGTGTCCCGCAGATTGAAGTAACGTTTGATGTTGACTCAAACGGAGTCCTTAAGGTAACTGCAAAAGATAAAGCAACCGGAAAAGAACAGTCTATTCGCATCGAAGCTAACTCAGGTCTTTCAGAATCAGACATCGAACGCATGAAGAAAGAAGCCGAAGAACACGCTGCTGAAGACAGTAAGAAGAAAGAACTGATTGATACTCGCAACCTTGCCGAACAAATGGTCTACACAGCACAGAAGGCTCTTAAGGACCACGAAACTGATATTCCAGCTGAAGTTAAGACCGAAATTGAAGAAAAGATTAAGGCAGTGAACGAAGCAAAGAATGGAGACGACAAAGCAGCAATCGAATCAGCTAGTGAAGCCCTCTCAACTGCTATGCAAAAAATTGGTGAAATCATGAGCAAAGCAGCAGAAGCAGAAACAAAGTCTGAGGAAGAGAAGACTAACGATTCATCCGGAAAATCTTCAGGGGACGATTCAACAGAAGAACCAAAGGTCCACGACGCGTAATTAATTGAAAGTTTATACAGCAAATGACCTCATTTGCTGTATGCTACTTTCCGTGTAATATAAGCAAACTATGAGCAAAGACTACTATGCAATTCTCGGACTTGAAAAAGGCGCCCCGAAAGATGAAGTAAAGAAGGCTTTTCGTAAGATGGCTGCCAAATATCATCCTGACAAGGCCGACGGAGACGAAGAAAAATACAAAGAAATCACCGAAGCCTACGCCATTTTAGGTGATGACAAAAAGAAAGCCGAGTACGACACCTACGGCCACGCTTTCAATAATGCTGGGGGTGGGGGAGGCTTTGGTGGATTCAACTGGCAAGACTTTGCACAACAAGGCGGTGGCTTTAACGCTGGTGGTTTTGAGTTTGATCTTAACGATATCTTCGAAAACTTTGGCTTCGGAGGTGGGCGCAGGCCACAACGCGGTCGTGATGTTTCAATTGATATCAATCTTAACTTCAATGAATCAATTTTTGGTGTTACCCGAAAAGTACTCATAACAAAGAACAATACGTGTAACTACTGTGAAGGCTCTGGAGCCAAGAAGGGAAGTGAGCAAGTATCATGTACTACCTGTGGTGGGAATGGAAAAATCCGTGAGACCAGACAAAGCATTATGGGTAGCTTTTCTACCGTTCGTGAGTGTGATGTCTGCAACGGAACTGGTAAAGTTCCAAAAGAACAGTGCGAACACTGTCGTGGTGCTGGAGTATCTCGAACTCAAGAAGAAATTTCAATTAAAGTGCCAGCTGGTATTCAAAACGGTGAAGTCATCCGTATGACCGGCCGGGGTGAAGCTACCCCAAATGGTCAACCTGGCGATCTCTACATCAAGGTACATGTGGAAGGGCACAAGACAATTCGTCGGGAGGGTACCACTCTCTACAGCAATCTTCCAATTAAGCTCACTGACGCAATCTTGGGTAACACCTACCGGGTAGAAACACTAGATGGGAACGTAGAAATAAAGATTCCAGCTGGTATTGCTCACGGTGAACTCATCCGTATCAAAGAAAAGGGCGTTCCAAGCGAACGTGGTCGCGGAGACTTTATGGTAAAAATCTCAATCGAGATTCCAAAGAAGCTCTCCAAAAAAGCCCAGAAGTTGATTGAGGAGTTAAAAGAAGAAGGCATTTAGAATCACTAAAAAGTGTAACGGATAATTATCGCTAGATAACGTAAACCTCTAAAAGTTTAAAACCGTGCATACCCTAAGGTATGCACGGTTTTTGTTTTGTGAGGTCGGCAAGAATTGCTTACTTACCGACCTTCGCACAGAGCTCGCGCTCTGCTGTGGTACCGCCAGGACAGACAATGTCCTCGTACCGGATACCGTTGCGCCCACGCCGACGCGACACCTCTTTCTTGAGGACAGTCGTATCATTGACCGTCACGACAAGAAACACCTCGCCGTTGTGAGTGATGCGCTGGAGCGTGCCCGGATCGGGGGCATTCTCGATAGTGAGAGCTGCCAGAGCAGTCAGGAACATCTTTCCAAACACTATAATGTCTCCTCTTTGCTTTGGAAATTAAAATAATAATACATTTGTTTGTTAATTTGTCAATATTTATTCATTTTGATACTGAACACAGGATTAGGTAGGGAAGTCAGAGAAAGGGTATATAATAAAGAGACAAACAAGCGTACTATATGTAAATATGGACACCTCATTTTTTCTCAACTTTATTTCAGAAATTGCCTACCTCCTCATCGTTCTTGGAGTCATCTTTTCAATTTCAATTTTTAAAGGCAGACAAGCTGTCATCAATATTATTTTCGGCCTGTACTTGGCACTGCTTATCTCAGTTGAGTTTCCGTTCTATGATCAAGTGCTCGGGAGTCTTAGTGGGGCAGTTTCGATTTCAATGGCTAAACTCATTGTGTTTATTGTCTTTACTGGTTTGGCTACTGCCTTATGTTTCCGTATCATGCCAGATGAATTCCGTGAAATGAAGTTAGAGTCATTTTCAAAGAAGTTCACTCTGTCGCTGTGTGCAACTATTCTCGTGATGGTGTTTAGCTTCCATGTTCTACCGGTGACTGAGTTTCTTACCCCAGGTACTCCACTTCAATCACTGTTTGCCCCGGCCGAATACTTCTTCTGGTGGCTTATCCTACCGCTGGCAGCCCTCTTTATTCTCTAAACCTCTGGTTTAAGGTTAATTTACATTTTAGATAAAGTGTGCTATTATTGTAACGCTCATTTATGGAGACAAATCTCATGCAGCCCGAAACTTTGTTAAACATCGGCCTGGCTGCTGGTTTTCTCCAGCTGTTGGGCTACATCCTGTACATTAAAATTCAAGGAATCGACCCGAACCCTATTACGTGGCTGATGTTTAGCTACGGAACCGCGACGCTGACGATCTTGGAGTGGGATAAAGATGCAACATCTGCAGAACTTTTCCTTCCAACAGTTTGTTCAGTGTTAGCTTTGGTCGTATTTCTAAAGTGCTGGTACATCGCACGAAAAAAAGCTGGTGATAAATCTTGGTGGCCAGAAGGTCTAAAGCCAAACGGAACGTTTGAACGTATAACGTTTGGTAGCGACCTGCTCATCACTATCGGATACATTGCTTGCTGGTTTTTTTCAGCCGCTGGCATACTTACCGGTGATGAACGTGACTTGGCAGTTCTTGCTTTCTTAATACTGTCAAACCTTTCGGTCATTGTTGAATTTATGCCTATCACCAAGTCGACATACGAACACCCAGAACGCGAACATGCTCTGCCTTGGACAATCTGGGCTTGTGCATATGCGACACTTGGTGTTGTGACGTGGGGAACACACGGCTTCTGGTCACCCCTAATGCTGTACCCAGCACTCAATTGCGCCGCACATGCACTCATAGCTGTGCTCGCACTGAACACACGGAGGGGGATTGTATAAATTACTTTCCCCCTTCATTTCTATAGTATAATTAGCAAAAAATCCATGAAGAAAAATCTCCACGTTGGAAAAAGTGATATCCATGGCAAGGGGATTTTTTGTAGTACCGATATCAAAAAAGGTGAACATATTGCGTTCATCTCGGGTACCTTAAAAAGGTTTAAGTCTAAGAGTTCAAACGAAGCAAGCTCTATCCCTACATGGTATGGAATTAATAAAAGTACATGGATAGATCCAGGTAAGGGTATTTTTTCATTTTTTAATCATTCGTGTGATCCAAATACTGCGATAATTGGAACAAAAAAAGTTGTCGCACGAAGAGACATACCAGCTGGAACAGAACTTACATTTGACTATTCATTTACAGATGCGGATATCAACTGGACTCTTTCGGATAGTTGTACCTGTGGATCAAAAAATTGCCGTAAAATAATTAGATCAATTCAAAACTTAAGTCCTGCGACAGTTAAGGCCCATTATCCACTTATCCCAAAATACTTTCTTAATCTTTATATTAAGTCTCGACCCGATGTTATTATTGATGAATGGAAAAACAAAAAGTTAGTCTAAGTAAGATTTTTTCAGGTATTTTTTTCTCACTGATGGTAATCACTGGTTTTTCTGCTAGTTATTACAATTTCTACATTTTGGAAAACTTCAAAATGTTCTCACTTGAAGAAGCAGGTTACTCATCAACCGATGAGATCTATGGATGTGAATGGTATAGTTCAACCCTCCTCATTTTTTCAAACAATGTTTCTGAATTAACTTACTACACCCACATATTCCCTCTTTTTATTTCGCTCTTTATTGGTTTGTTTGTAATCATAAGCAATAGAAATGCCTTACGGAACAGAGTATTGTTCTCTCTATCGATACTATTTGCACTCTGGGCATACTTTGACCTAATACTATGGGCATCACCGAGCCCAGAAGCAGTAATGTTTTTCTGGTCATCAATCGTTCCTGTAGAAATGCTAATGTATATTGCCGCTCTTCTATTAGTCTATACATTTACACGACCACAGAAAAATATTCAACCAATTTTCTGGTTAGGTATTTTTGTTGCAGCGCCAACTTTCATCTTCATGCACACACCATTAAATGTTGTAGGACTTTCACCTGACTGCGACCAAGGTGCCTATGAAGGACCTGTAATACAGTACATGTATATCATGGAGATATTTATTATATTTTTTGTCACATATCTTACTGCGACATCAAAGAGATTTATTACCTCCGCCCAAGATTGGAAAAGAGCACTATTCATTGGACTTGCTTCAATTGTTTTCTTGTCATTCTTTACCGCAGGAAACTTGACCCTATTATTTGAACTTGGTCCAAATTATGAACCATATAAGCTATTTGGAATGCCTCTTTTTGCAGCACTTATAGCGTATAGTATTGTAAGATTTAAAACCTTCAACATTAAACTACTAGGAGCACAAGCTCTTGTATTGGCACTTTGGATCTTAGTTGGGTCATTATTGCTTGTTGTTAAGTCAGACACGTCAAGAATTATTGCCGCAACGACTTTAATTTTCACGACTGTAGCAGGTTTTTTCCTAGTCCGTAGTGTTAAGAAAGAAGTTCATCAACGAGAACAGCTTGAGCGTCTTACCACACAGCTTGAAGCGGCAAACGAACGACTTAAGGAACTTGATAAAGCGAAGTCAGAATTTGTATCGATCGCTTCACATCAACTTCGCAGTCCGCTGACTGCTATCCGTGGCTATGCATCAATGCTTGCTGAAGGAAGCTTCGGGCAAATGCCCGCAAAGGCGCTCGAGTCTGCAAAGCGAATCGAAGAGTCGGCTAAACTTATGGCCATGTCGATTGAGGACTATCTCAATGTATCTCGCATCGAGAGTGGCAATATGAAGTACAACCTTACAGACTTTAATGTGGTTGAAATGACCAGTAACCTCTGTGATGACCTTCGGTCTGAAGCAATGCACCGCAATCTCATTCTTTTGTTCCGATCTGATGTGACAGGAAAGGGGATTGTAAATGCTGATATTGGAAAGACTAACCAAATCATCCATAACCTCATCAATAACTCAATTAAGTACACTCCGAAGGGCTCTATTAATGTTTTTGTTCGAGACGATATAAAAGCTAAGAAAATCTACATTGATATTACCGATACCGGTATTGGCATGAGTAAGGAGACGATGGACAAACTCTTCGGAAAATTCTCCCGGGCTCACAATGCTAATTCAGTGAATGCGTCAGGCACCGGGCTAGGTCTTTATGTCGCTCTTAAGATGGCTGAAGCTATGGGTGGTACCATTACCTGCCTGTCCGAAGGCGATGGTAAAGGCTCCACTTTCACTTTTGAGTTACCGATCGTGATGTAGTCCTTAGAATAAATTTATAGTTGTTGTGATACCAAATTAGCTAATAATAAAGTATTATTAAAATATTATGGAAAAAAATATTGAAGTGGAATTACGTGCTTTAGTGAATGATCCAAAAGAATTTCAAGAAAAGTTAAAAGAAAAAGGAGCTGAATATAAAAATTCTTCATACCTAAAAGATGTATATTTTTGTGAAAAAAAAGCCACCTCTGTCGCCGATGTAGAAATGGACAAGGTTGGCTCATACAGTCTTCGTCTACGCATTGCGCAAAAAGGTGAGGCTGAAGTAATTAGCCTTAATACCAAGACAATCACTAATGAAGGCGATCATAATGCATGGGAAGAGCATGAGATAAAAATTGATAATTTTAGGGAAGCTGCACTTATACTTGCCACAACAAAGTTCAAACCATTTTTTGAGCTAGAGAAACATCGTCACACATACGAATTTGGTGACATGGAAATCCTAGTAGAAGAGATCACTGATTTTGGGGGTGCGATCGAGGCTGAAATCATGTGTATGTCAGGCGAAGAAGAAGCCAGCAAAACTAAGATTAAAAATTTGCTGATTAACGATCTCGGATTAAGCGAAGATGAAATTGTACCCAAAAGCGTTACAAACATAATCATGAAGCAAAGAGCCTTTAACCAAGAAATCACTTTCTAAAAAAGACGCCCGGCAAACCTGCCGGGCGTTTCTCATTTCAGTCGTACTGGTTGGGATGTTGAAGAACCTTCACGGTACATCGTCACACCCTTCAGTCCCAGACGATAGGCGCTTTCGTAGATTTCTCGCACTTCTGATACCGTTGCTTCAGCACGAAGATTGATCGTCTTAGAAATTGACTCGTCCACGACTGTTTGCAGAGTTGCCACCATTTTCAGGTGATCGATTGCAGCAATGTCTGTACTAGTTACAAGAGCTCGTCTAGTTGTCTCCGGTACGCTTGCTGGTATCTTCCCTGATTCTGATATCTTCTGCAAGATTTCATTATCAGGGATAAGCTGCCGCACAACCTCACGGATTTCTCCGTCAGGATCTTTGAAACTGAACAGAGGCTCAACACCAGGTGAAGCGTTGATAACCAATCCACTCCTTCCTGTCGGAGGTAGAGCGATTGTAGTACTGTGCCTGAGCTGTTTGGTTTTTCTAATTTTGTTACCTAGACTGTACCAATCCGCTTCGCTCACCCAGCGTGTAGGGTGATTCCCATAACGCTGTTGTACATAGGATGGCTCCTCAATGTGTCGACACCCATAAAGGAGATCCATTGCTCGAAATGAACCACGAACTTGTGCTAGTTCGTGTGATGCTACTTTAGAAGTGTAGTTTATCAATGCAACTACGTCTCTGGAGATTTCTCTGCCTTCCTCGCTGTCATACGGAATATTCAGTTTCACTAGCATGTCGGCAAGGCCGCAAATGCCAACCCCAATCTTCCGTCGTAAACCTACAACCTCCTTGCTTTCTTCAACTTGGTAACTCTCCAAGCTGATCTCCAGGCAATCATCTAAGGCTCGTGTCATCAGTGTTGTGGTTGATTGCAACGCTTCTGTGTCGATAGTCTTGTTTGACACAAAAGCACCTAAGTTAAGGTAACCAAATTGGCAAGTCTCGCCGGGCACGAGACCTACTTCGGCACATGGCGCAATACTCATATATCTGCCCGCACCGGGGATCGGATTGTCTCGGTTGATTCTATCCATGAACACAATCCCAGGATCAGCACAGTGATGTGCTGACTCCACAATCAGGTCGAGTAGTGCTGACGCAGATATTACGCTGCCATCCCGGAGTCTCCAGTTTGAAGCAGACTCTGCCGCCAA
>JAIYEC010000009.1 GCA_027487145.1 bacterium
CTACGCTTACCGCTTCTACACCGGAGAAAGAGTATGACGCGCTAGTATTTGTGGGTGACGTGATGTTAGGACGACATGTAGAAACATTACTCAATCGACACGGATCTGACTATGTCTATCAGGGTGTTAATTTGAAAGAACTGTCAGAAAATCCGGCTGTGATAGCAAACTTCGAATCAGCGATGGCTGATACTCACATCCAGACACCAGCACTTGCTATGAGATTCTCTGTTGACGAAAAACATCTTTTTGCACTTTCGCAACACGTTACCCACGTTTCGTTGGCCAATAACCACTCTTTAGATTACGGCGAAGCTGGGTATGTAAATGCTGTTTCATTACTTGAGAGGTATGGAGTCTCTGTCTTTGGACATGGTAACGCAATTACGACTGACTCAATTTCATATATACCGACTGTACGCGGAAAAATAGCAATTATTGGTATAAATGCCACAGCACGGATTCCTGAAGAATTTGAGATACAGTCAGTGTGTTCTGAGGCAAAGAAGAAGAGTGATTTTCAAGTCGTTTCAATTCATTGGGGTGATGAATACAAAGAAACGCACAGTGAGACGCAGCGCGTGTTAGCTGAGGTGTTGGTAGATGCCTGCGCCGATCTCGTGATCGGGCATCATCCTCATGTCGTTCAGGATATCGATCTTATTAAGGGGGTCCCAATTGTGTATTCTCTTGGTAATTACATTTTTGATCAGTATTTCTCAACTGAAGTACAAGAGGGTCTTTTAGTATCATTTTTGTTCGAGGATGTACCGGTATTAGAACTGAGACCGGTCACCTCCAAAGAAACACTCTCTGTCCCAAAACTCTTTTCGCCTGAAGCTGAGGGCCAATTCCTTGCAGATTTAGCCAATAAAAGTCATCCTTCGCTGAAGAACGCTATTTTGCAAGGTAGGATCAATTTATTTGAACCGGTTGCAACTTCTACCAAAATGGCTATTATGTCACGATAATTCTGATTGTATGTTTAGAAAGTATGAACTTATTGGGGCTGGTATTAGCATCGCGTGTATGGCCGCCGCTCTCTACCTTATTCAACTTGAAACTAACGAAGCGCTTTTTGGTAAAAAACCTCAAGCTGCAACGGTAGCAGAAAGTGGAATTGTAGTAGTAGCAGATGGAGATGAGACAAAAGAGCGAACTAAAGCAATTGTTGAAGCAGCAGATGATAATGGTAATGTAAAATCTATGATTATTGACGACATAAAAGTGGGAGAAGGAGCAGAGGTAAAAGCTGGTGATACAGTAGCTGTACATTACATTGGTACTTTGCAAGACGGTACCGAGTTTGATAACTCAAAGAAGCGCGGTGAACCATTTACGTTCACTGTCGGTGGCGGACAAGTCATCAAAGGTTGGGAAGAAGGATTAGTTGGTATGAAAGTAGGCGGACAACGAGTTCTCGTTATCCCACCAGACAAAGCTTATGGCGAGCAGGGGATTGGACCGATTCCAGCTAATGCAACGCTCGTCTTCGCCATCGAACTCGTAGAAATCAAGTAGAATAACCACACCTACTTCGTTGCACTGTAAAAAAAGACCCTCACTGGACACATGGTCCCATTCGGGTCTTTTTTCTTGTGCGCCTCGTATCTGCGGCTATTCTAATTGATTTAGAAATTGAAGCGGCGCTTTTTCGTTATTTTTATGGTACAGTGGCCGGCAATTATGACTGATAAACCAGTGTATTTCGAACTTATAAAAAAACAACCTGGGACATTAGGTCGCGCCGGGATTATCCATACCCCACATGGTGATATTGAAACACCAGCCTTTGTCGTGGTGGGTACTAAGGGAACGGTTAAGAGTATTAAGCCAGAAGACATGCGGGATTATGTTGGCAACCAAGTGGCTCTTGCTAATACCTACCACCTGTTCCTACAGCCAGGCGATGATGTGGTAAAAGAGGCTGGCGGACTCCATAAGTTTTCTAATTGGAATATGCCGACTATCACTGACAGTGGTGGCTTTCAGGTATTCTCGCTTGGGGCAGCCTTTGGGAAAGGAGTAACTAAGTTTGCCAGTGGTGAAGTCACTGAAGAAACTAAGCAGCAATATCATGGACTCAATGTATATTCAAAAGATCTAGCGAGTGAGCACGGAAAGCTCTGTATTATCGACGAAGAAGGTGTAACCTTCACCTCACATATCGACGGCAGTATGCATCGCTTTACCGCCGAGCGTTCAATTGATATCCAACACAATATCGGTGCTGACATCATCATAGCTTTTGATGAATGTACGAGTCCAACAGCTTCGTATGAATACCAAAAAGAAGCCATGGATAGAACTCACCGGTGGGCGAAGCGAAGCGTTATGGCTCACAAACAAAACTATCAGGCGCTCAAGAAGCAGGGTCTGTACGGTGTGGTGCAAGGTGGTCGCCACCTAGACTTACGTAAAGAAAGCGCCACTGTCCTATCGAACATGGATTTTGATGGCTTTGGTATTGGTGGAAGTTTCAGTAAAGCTGACCTTGGAGAAGCAATTAAAGTTGTGAATGAAATTCTTCCAGAAGATAAGCCGCGCCACTTACTGGGCATTGGTGAACCGGAAGATATTTTTGAAGGAGTTCGTCTTGGTTGCGATACCTTTGACTGCGTAGCACCAACTCGTATAGCGCGCACTGGGACTATCTATGAAATGACCAATGAAGGTCACAGGCGGACCAACCTCATGAATACTAAGTATCAACGTGACTTCAGTAAGCCTGATGAGTCATGTGACTGCTACGTATGTACGAACTACACCAAGGCTTACTTAGCACACCTCTTCCGCTCGGGGGAGATGCTCGGCCCACACTTGGCGTCACTACACAACCTCTACTACATTGTGAATTACACGAAGCGTTTGCGTGAAGAAATTCTAAGAGGTTGACCAGTTTTTACATTTCAAGTACGGTAAACGCACTTTTCCCAACATAGGAGGTGGAGATGAGGAATTTTCGACCACTTGAGCTCGGGGTGATAAAAGAGCACATTGAGCGCCATGCGAGTACTCATGACATCTTCATGGATTTGGTCGGTACGATTATCGATCGAGGCACTGAGGGATATTCACTCATCGAAAAAGCTGCTGTCAGCATTACCAATGATTTTCGTGATGTGCGTAGGCATACTGGTGAAAAATTCGAAGTTCATCAGCGCTCAGTCGCCGTGATTGATTTGCTCTACTGCGGCAACCGCGACCATCGTGATATTTGCTCAGATCTACTCCACGATACCCCTGAAGACGTACCTGAAGTTACCTTTGAAGACATTCGGATATCATACGGAAGGAAGGTTGCTCGTAATGTCGAGGGAGTAACGAAGCCTCGATTACCAGAGCAAGGCGGTATGAAAGATGAAGACTACGAAGAAATTTGTAGTCAGATTATCTTCAGGCATGTCAGAGACTTTGGCCCAGGAAGCATTCAGCTTAAGTCACGTGATCGACTTCATAACATGCTTACGTTGTGGGGTATGAGTCAAAAGAAGCTAAGGAAAATCCGCGAGACAATCCAATTTATGATACCGCTCAGTATTAGCGGTGACTATCTCTGGAAAGAGCTGACAATGGCAACCTCAGAGCAGTTGTCACGATTACATATCGATGACACCGTAGTCTAAGGTATTCGCGCGCGTGGGCCGGACTCAATATCCGGCCCGCTTTTTTTATACCTAAAATAACGTATACTCTATTTGTGAAATTTGAAATCTCAACCGACAAAACACCAGCCGGTGACCAACCACAAGCCATTGAAGCATTGGTTTCGGGTATTAAAGCTGGACATAGACGCCAGACGCTTTTAGGTGTGACCGGATCAGGAAAGACATTCACCGCTGCAAACGTAATTCAACAAATCCAAAAGCCGACGCTCGTGATTGCTCACAATAAAACGCTCGCCGCCCAGTTAGCTCAAGAGTATCGGGACTTCTTTCCAAATAACGCAGTCCATTACTTTGTTTCGTACTATGATTACTATCAGCCAGAGGCATATATGCCAACGTCTGATACCTATATTGAAAAGGAGTCACAAATTAACGAAGAGATTGATCGGCTACGCCACGCTTCAACGCAAGCTCTCTTAACGAGGCAGGATGTGATTATTGTCGCATCTGTTTCGTGTATTTACGGATTGGGAGCACCAGCCGAATATCTCAAAAAACACCTCCAAATTGAGAAGGGGTATGAAACAACCCGAACCGATATGATTCGCATCTTGGTTGATCTGTATTTTGAACGTACGAACGCCGACCTCACACCTGCTCATTTCCGAGCGGTAGGAAATACGATTGAAATTATGCCGACTAACGAACGGGTTATCTTTCGCCTTGGGTTTACTGGTAATAGTATTTCATCAATTACAAAAATTGACCCGGTCACGCGAGCAATCATCTCTGAACCGGATACCTTTTTCTTATTCCCAGCTAAACACTTCGTGACGCCAGAAGATGAACGAAAGGTGGCCATTGCAGATATCAAGATTGAACTTGATGAGCAACTGAAAAAATTTAAGAAAGAAGGGAAGCTGCTTGAGGCAGAACGGTTACGTCGCCGGACTGAGTACGATATCGCAATGATGCGTGAGATTGGCTACTGTAATGGTATCGAAAATTACTCCCGACACTTTGATAGGCGAAAAGCCGGTGAGGCTCCATACACGTTACTCTCATACTTCCCACACAAAGAGGATGGTACACCAGATTTTCTTACTATCATCGATGAGTCACACGTCACGATTCCACAACTTAACGGAATGTTTGCTGGTGACCGTTCTCGTAAAGATACATTGGTGGAGTTCGGTTTCCGCCTCCCAAGTGCGGTAGACAACCGTCCGCTGAAGTTTGCCGAATTCGAAGAGCGCGTAGGGCAGCAAATTTATACTACCGCCACCCCAGGTAAGTACGAACTGGCACAGCTAGCAGAAGCTGGCTTAAAACCCGTAGAACAAATCATTCGTCCAACTGGCTTGGTTGATCCAATCATTGATGTTCGCCCGATTGTCGAGAAGGATGACTATCCTGGCCAGGTGAAAGACTTCATCGAGGAGTCTGAACGTGTGATTAAAGGTGGAGCCAGGGTGCTTGTAACGACACTCACGAAACGTATGGCAGAAGACCTTACTGACTTTTTGACCGAAAAGGGTATCAATACCAAATACATCCACAGTGATGTAGATACAATTGAACGTATCGAAATTCTCACTGATTTTAGACGGGGTAAGTTTGATTGTTTGGTTGGAGTTAACCTTTTGCGTGAAGGACTCGACTTACCGGAAGTGGAGCTGGTCGCTATTCTTGATGCTGACAAAGCTGGGTTCCTTCGCAGCGAGACAGCCCTCATTCAAACCATTGGCCGGGCGGCTCGAAATGTAAACGGGCGCGTGGTGCTGTATGCTGATGAAATAACTGATGCGCTTGAGTATGCAATTGGCGAAACGAATCGCCGACGCGATAAGCAGATTGCGTATAACGAAGCACACGGTA
>JAIYEC010000053.1 GCA_027487145.1 bacterium
AAGGAGTCGGTGGATAGCGTACACATGTTCAGGTCGCTCACCGGTTGAGTCAGTTACGATACCCATGACGGCTTTTTCAATTTCTTCTTTAGTTCCAAAAAGTGGGATAGTGTTACCGTAGCTCTTACTCATCTTTTGCCCATCAGTTCCTGGTACGACACCCACACTATCAATAATTTTTTCAGCTGGTTCTTTGAGGATTTCACCATACGCTCGATTAAATTTCCCTACTGCTTCGCGTGCGTACTCAATGTGTTGACGCTGATCTTCTCCAACTGGCACTACGTCAGTATCGTAGAGAGCAATATCAGCCGCCTGAAGAATCGGGTACGTGAAGAGACCAGCATTGGCATCAAGTCCTTTGGCTACCTTATCTTTGTATGAGTGAGCCTGCATCAAAAACGGCACAGTTACCATGCAGTTAAGAACCCACCCGAGTTCCATATGGTCTTGGTTATCAGACTGGCGAAAGATGACACATTTTGTTGGGTCAACTCCGACTGCCAAATAGTCCTTCACTACATTCACGATATTGGCATGGAGCGCTTGTGGGTCACGGAGCGAAGTGAGAGCATGGTAGTCAGCTACCATAAGGAAGCTATCGTAGGCTTCATACGTATCAACAAATGGCTTCAAGGCGCCAAAGTAATTGCCAATGTGGAGTGTTCCCGATGATTGGAGTCCGGTAAGGAGTCGTTTTTTAGTTTCTGACATAACTTAAGAATACTACCAAAAAACACCTTCAAATCCTATTCAATTGTTAATGATGTAGACATCTTCCCAGTTCTTCGGTTCCTCAAATATATCGATAGTCTGTTGAACTAGTTCTCTACTCACTATCGACCGTGTCGGCTTTTTTTGATTTTCTTCCCAACGTCTCCAGATGTTGTTTATTGAGGATTTCACGTATACTACTTTCGTATCTGCGTCGACAGATTCTGCAACTTCTCGCAGCCTGTCCCTGCTTGCTACTGTATGATTCGTAGAATCATACAGAACATTCTTTCCATTCGTTAATGCTTGTTTCGTCAGTTTGTATGACTCATTTAAAATACGCTCCCATTTATTTGTATCTGGCAACGTGTTTGAGTCCCAATCAAATCCATGTGCATGGAAAATATTATCAATACTCACAAGTTTTAGTTCAGCATGTTCTAGCAACTGCTTGACAATGAATGATTTACCGGTGTAGGGGGAACCGCATAAAATAAAAAGTGTTCGGTGCGAATTTTGAATCAATGAGGTAAGACTAATTATATCTGACATGGTTTCATTATATAGAAAAATGGCCCGGGAAACACTTGCGTGTCCCGGGCATTTCTTTTTTGTGTGTTAAATAGTTGTATTCAGAGTAGCTTTGAGTGGAGCCTAATGGCTCGTACCACTTGACTAGCCACCTGCTTTGCAGTTCGATTGTCAGTCGAGACACTTTTGTTGATGAAGAGCTCCTGACTGAACAGCTCATCATATTCCTGACGCAATTGCAGATTCTTTGGTACCATCTGCGTATCGTTGATAGACATGCCACGCTCGATGAGACGCTGCAGCTGGTGCTCAGGACTAGCGGTAAGCAAAACGGTCAAGTCAGGCTGCAGCAAGCTTGAGAAGTCACTCTGTGCAACTTGGACACCGATAACCTTATGATAGACATAGGTAGTCATCCAGTACCGATCGCATACAACTGACTTACCCTCTGAAATCAGTTGTCTGATTTCGTCAGCGGCTACAACAACCCCATCGCGGAAGAAGGTGAACTTCTGCTGTGGAGATCCATTCAGGTCGATCTCTCTCCGTCGCTCCATGTACTCCTTCGGTGGAGTAGCGTAAGGAACGAAGCCGAGCATCTCTGCAACAAGACGGGTTACGGTTGACTTACCAACCCCGTCTATACCTTCAAGAACAACGAACATTTCAACCTCCTTTTTTGATCGCAGTAAGCAACAATGATGTTCGTTTACCCTTGATTTCAACATCTGCTTCAGTGCCAACCTCTGTTCCCATGAAGGGAAAGATAATTGGTGCTCGGTACTCTAGCGACGGCGGATCACTCCGAAGATCGGTTTCACCATAGCCGGCAACCAGAAACTCACGTACTGAACCATCTTCATCTTCGAGTGAAATCACATGCCCAATCTGGACATATTTCTCATCGGAGGGCAGAGAAACAAGAACCTGCTGGTCTTGCAAAGTACGAATATCGGCAATCTGACGATTGAACATCATTTCTTGGCGATTGAGTTCCTCAAACGCAAAGTTATCATGCCAATTGTCGCCGCCGACGTCGTACGCTTCTCCTTTCTGACTCTGTGTTTGTCGAAGTTTTTCGATCGCTTCATTCAGTTTCTGAGTGAGCAGATCCATCCCCTTACGGGTCACATATATTGAAGGCATGGCTATCTCCAAGGTTGGTTTGTCTGACAACAAATTACCTGAATCTAGACAAAATGTCAAAGTTATTGACTTATGTTGAATTCAGATTTACACTTCCCTCGGAGTGCAATCTGCACAAAAGCAAACAACTTAGGAGGCTCAAATGGAGTACCTTTACAATTCTCGCTTTGCGCCTTCTCAATTCATTCAAGAGAAAATCTTGAAGAATGGGAAAATCAGCGCAGTACACGAAACTCCTGATCAAATGGTGAATCGTGTCGTCGGTGCAATCTGTGCTGCCGATCAAAAATTCACTACTAGCAAGTTGGCTGGGGCGTTCGCCGATAGCATCGGGTCAATGATGGATGCTGGTAGCATTGTCTTCAGTACACCGATCATGACAAATGCTGGTAGACTTGACTTTCGACGGCCGCTCTCCGCCTGCACTGTTCCCCCTGTGAATCTCAATGGTGATTGGTCAAACATCCGCAAGATGGTTGACACTTACCATGCTGAGGCTATGGGAACGGGATTCAATTTCGATATGGTTAATGACCCTGTAGAGGTATTGTTAAAATTGAATGAAATCGCTGTGGCGGGAAGCAAAAGCGGCAATGAAGATCGACCTGTTGGAAATATGGGTATTTGCTCTATCGACCACTCTCAAATCGCAAACTTCGTGGTCGCTAAATCGCTACGTCGCAGTCTCGACTGGAAATTCAACATATCAG
>JAIYEC010000049.1 GCA_027487145.1 bacterium
CGTTTGCGCATACGTATTAAATAGTTATTACTAAAGCCGGGCTGCCGCCCGGCTTTAGTATATGCGTTGCCTTCAAACGTACACTCCGGCTGAAGCCGGAGGTTTTTAGAGATAATAAACAGCCGGCGCGAAAGCGCCGGCTGTTTTTGACTATTTCTAATTTAGTGCTACTTTAACTTAAGCTTAGTACCTTGATAAGCAAGTGGAATTATCCAGTATGTCATGTCAGCCCAAAACTCTCATGATGTATGCGTGATACAGCGCTAATTCTGTGGTTACTGAAAGCCATTTCCAAGGTGAGGAACTACCAATGATACACAATAATCCTCAATATGTTGCTGATGTGATTCTCACTGGTGCATACGATCAGCTTCTGCCGCGTCCTGAAAAGGATGTGTTGACCGTCCGCCAGGTTGCTGCCCGATACTCAAAAACGAGAAATGCGGCCGTTAGGGACGAAATCGTCGCCTCTGCTGCGATTGGCGTGACAGGCGGATTCTTGATTGGTTGGATGTGTTTTATTAAATACATGGATCTCCAAATTAACGAAAATCTCACCGGGGCTATCATAGCTGGAATAGTGCTTTCTATCGTCAGCACCATTCTCTTTGCTGTAGGTGCAAATTCTGTCGCAATAAATTTCAAATGGTTCAGCAGCCGTCGGCAGCTCCATGAGTACGATGTGATTCTGAAGCAGGTTCGAGACGATATGAAAAGCCTGTCAGCAGGACTCGGTCTTAGCGGATACGAATCACTCCGGGGGTACGACCGCAAGATGCTCGCCAACATGGCCCTTGAAGCCGGAGCCCAGCTGTACGCTTCCGGCAAGCAACTGATGAACTCCGACGACGTAAGCGAGCGGAATGCGGCCGCGCGATTGCGGACTGAACTTGACGAATTCCACGCTCTGCTTTGCCGCCTCGGGTTGCAACCGAAAGGTGGTTACCCGGCCTACGGTCGACTGGCTGCTGAAACCACCTGACATCAACCCGCCACGTGCGAACGAAAACCCGCTTCGTTTCGTACGAGGCGGGTTTTCTTTTTGCTTTCTACTTTTGACTTTCCATTTTATACTAATGACATGGCAGAATACATCAAGAAATATAACCCTACCCGCAGCGCAGAGTGGAACTACGGCGGAGTAAAATGGAAGCTTTCTCGCTCAAAAATAGACTTTTTCTTTGAATGTCCTCGGTGTTTTTATCTTGATAATAAGTTAGGCACAAAACGTCCAGGGTTTCCATCGTTTAATCTCAATATTGCGGTTGACGAACTCTTTAAAAAGGAATTTGATGTTCACCGCAAGGCTGGTACACCGCACCCAATTATGGCCAAATACGGTATTGAAGCTGTACCATTTGCACACGCAAACATGGACATGTGGCGTGACCCGTTTGTGGGTATCATACACACCCACACTTTAACCGGACTCGTCGTAAGCGGGGGAGTTGATGATATTTGGGTTAAGTCTGATGACACACTTATCATTGTCGACTACAAATCAACTTCTAAAGAAGGAACAATCGAGTCCCTGAGTGATTCACCCTGGGATCAACAATACAAACGACAACTTGGTATCTATCGCTGGCTACTCGAACAAAATGGCTTTACAGTTGACCCTGTAGGCTATCTAGTCTATGCGAACGCAAACAAAAGCCTTGCTGCGTTTGATGACAAACTTGTATTTGAAACAACGCTGGTGCCAGTTGAAACTGACGTTTCTTGGATTGATAAAGTCCTTGGAGAGATTAAAGCTACACTCGACAATCAGCAACTCCCACCAATTGGTACCAGTTGTGAATTTTGTCCATACCGCGAAGCGGCTGGTAAAAAGCTACAAGCTGTACACTTCGCAGCGAGAGATATTTCAAAAACTTAGTTTAATATCTTACAAGATATAAAGACTTCTTATCACAAGAGTGTTAAAAACGAAAGAATGTATGACTCAGTTTCAAGACGAAGTAAGAAAAGTTGTTCGTCACATCCCTAAAGGGCAGGTTTTAACCTACAAAGAAGTAGCGTACGCGGCCGGAAAGCCTGCCGCTGCTCGAGCTGTCGCAAATATCATGGCAGCAAATTATGATGAGACGGTACCGTGCCACCGAGTGATTCGCTCAGATGGGGCCTTAGGTGGGTACAACCGTGGTGGTATTGAGAAAAAAAGTAGTATGTTAGTAAGTGAAGGCTACATACCGAAATAATTATGTTCTCAGACCCTACACTACAACGCGCCGAAGCCACTATTCAGAAGCTCCGTGCTGATATTAGTAAACTCATGCATGACGAAACAGAAGCTCGTGAACGTGCAGAAAGGGCCATGCGTCATATTCGTAGTGATCTTGAACGAGATCTAGCAATTAACGAACGAAGACGAAGAGATCTTGAGCGAGAAATCGATCGACATGAGCAAGACATCATGCATAGGCGACAAGAGTTAGAGCGAGAACACGACAAACAAAAAGCGCATTAAGTTATGTACTCATACAAGATAGAACAAGCCATCCGAGCTGCCAGCATTTTGCACCAAGACCAACTCCGTATGGGTACCTTGCCACTGCCATATATCTCGCACCTTATGGCTGTGGTGCTGATTTTGAGTGACTATACTGATGATGAAGATACCATTGTCGCCGCCTTCCTTCATGACACGCTAGAAGACACCGACTACACTCTTGAAGAATTGCGAGAAGACTTTGGTGGACCGGTATCAGAGATTGTTCTGGCTTTAACTGAACCTAAGACTCTCAACGAGAAAAAGCTTGGTTGGTTGGAACGAAAGCGAGAATACAATAAGCAACTTAAACTAGCTTCTGAAAAAGCCCTCATGATAGCTGCTGCCGACAAATCCCATAATTTCCGTACTGTGGTTGAAGAGTACAGTGAAGACCACAAGCGCTTTTTGCAGGATTTTGGACCACAAACTCAAGATCGTATGGAGATATATCAAACCATGGCCAACACCCTCAATAGTCGCTTAAAAAGTGATATAGTACATGAGTTCAATCACACCTTTACCGAATATAAAAACTTCTTGATCAATGTCGAAAAAACAACTAACAGTTTCTAAGTTTAGCTACACCCCCACAAACAAACTACCAACTTTAAAGAAAATTTCTGAGTCGTGGGACCTGAAAAAACTCTACTACTCATCTGAAAACGACCCTCGCATTGAAGCTGATATACAGGCAAACGAAATCGCGGTAGAAAAATTCGCTAAAAAGTACGCCAACAAAAACTGGACAGATTCTGTTTCAGATATTTTAAAGGCAACGACTGATTATTTGGAACTGTTAACTCTCCGTGGCGATTCACCGCTGTACTACTTGATGTATCGTCGTGAACTTAATGCAGCAGATACAAAGGCCGAGCAAAAGTCAAACCTCCTGGAGAGTCGCCTTACAAATCTGGGAAACAAAATACTCTTTTTTGAATTAAATTTAGCAAAAGTATCACCAGAACTTCAAAAAGCTCTCTTGTCTGATAAAAAAGCTCAGAAGTATAAGCACTTCTTTGAAAATGTCTTTGAAAGCGCAAAGTACCAGTTAACAGAAGCCGAGGAGAAAATTTTGAATCTCAAATCGACGACATCCCGAGGGATGTGGATCGCTGGAACAGAAAAGATTCTCAACAAAAAAAGTATTGAATGGAAAGGTAAGCAACTACCTATCAATGGCGCCCTCATGCAGTTTGAAACACTTCCATGGAAAGACCGTCATGCTATGTGGGCAAAGATTATTCCAATCCTTCAGGGTCTTGGTGAAGTGGCAGAAAACGAACTAGTCGCTTTGGTTCATGACAAAAAGATTAGCGATGAGCTACGCGGTAGGAAAAAGCCGTACTCAGCAACCACTCAAGGATATGACAGTACTGACGAAACACTAGAAACGTTAGTATCAGTGATTGAAACGCGCGGCTACGAACTCTCAAAAAAGTACTTTGCACTTAAGAAGAAGATTCTTGGAAAAGAACTAAGCTACATCGACAGGAACGAAGCAGTTGTAAAAGCACCAGACATTGACTTTAAAACCGCTGTAACAATTGTCCGTGATGTGTTTTATGGTTTTAACCCTATCTATGGAGGCATCTTTGATTCAATGCTCCAAAATAGTCAGGTGGATGTTTGGCCAAAACCTGGCAAAGGAGGTGGTGCTTTCTGTAGTTCTGGAATTGGACAACCAACACTCGTATTCCTCAATAGCAATAATTCAATAGACTCATTGCGGACCCTTGCTCACGAAATGGGCCATGCTATTCATGCCTATCGAAGTAAACTACAGCCAGCACTCTACGAGGGTCATTCAATCCTTACCGCTGAAACTGCCAGCACATTTTTTGAATCGCTTGTTGCCGAACACTTACTGAGCCAAGCATCAGAGAAACAAAAGCTGGCTCTTCTTGAGTCTTTCATCAACGACAAAATCGGTACCATGATTATGTGTATCGCTAGATACAAAGCTGAGCTAGAGATACACATGACAATTCGCGACCGTGGTGCAATGAGTTTTGACGAAATGTCAGCCTGCCTCGCTCGCCACTTCAAGCAATATTGTGGTCCAGCCATCAACGTACAAAATACTGATGGACTCAGTGTGGCCTGGAAAACGCACTATCGCCGCAACTTTTACCAATACTCCTACTCATTTGGCGAAATTGGCAGCAGTATCATGCGTAGTCGTTATCGAAAAGACACTAATTACGCAAAAGAAGTTGATACCTTCCTTACCCTCGGTGAATCAATGTCGGTCGAAGACATCTTCAAACAAATTGGTATCGATATGTCGAAAAGAGAAACCTTTAATGAAGGTCTCGATCTTTTGGAAAACGAAATTACTCAGTTCGGCAAACTGGCAAGAGAACTTGGTATGCTAAAATAGTGAATCATGAACATTCTTTTTTGGGGACTTACTATCGGAACAGCCGGAAAAGTGCTTTTGGCAGTCGGTGTTATCATTGCGCATAGCGGTATTGTAAAAGAACGGAAAATTGATAGTGAGGTTCTTCGTGGCTTTAAAATAGAACATACTATTACCATTTTAGGTCTTATTATGATTGTTCTTGGCTATTTCATGGAAATTTATTTCTATGGATTCACCCCATTCCTCACCTGTAGCGGTGCAGAGTGTTCAGCAGCCATCATTCATGCCTTCCCGCAGTAAATCACACACACTAAAGAAATCGGATACCAAAGTATCCGATTTCTTTTGAATAATGGTTATTTTCTGTTATATTTCACAAGTTAATCTTATTTATTATGTCTATATCAGGAAACGAAATTCGCCAGAAATATATTGATTTCATGGTTAAAAATGGTCACGTCGCTATCCCATCAGCGGCGCTCATTCCTGATAACGACCCAACAACACTCTTCACCTCATCAGGTATGCAGCCACTGGTGCCGTTTCTTATGGGTGAACCA
>JAIYEC010000068.1 GCA_027487145.1 bacterium
AGAAAAAATGAACGTATGAATGACGAATTAAAAACAAAAGAATATCTCAAGTCACTCGAGTCAATTACACTTGCTGATTCGTCGCGTTTACGCATTCGTGAGGAGCTACAGTCGTTTGCGCAATTTCATACAGCCGCTACTGTGGCTCAACCAGTAAAGAGTCCATTTTCATGGCTGCTCTTAAAGCCAGTACAAGCTGCTTTTGCGTTTGTACTAGTGCTTGGTGCTGGTACGGCGTTGTATCTTGGCGAAGATGGCACCTATGAAGCTCCTTCTGTCGCTACCATTGAATCCCCGGTAATCAGCGAACAGTCAACTACGTCTCCTTCAAATACTGAAACACAACCGAAAGAAGAGTCATCAAAACTAGCAGTCGCTCCAACAACAATCACAAACCCACCAACCACTTCGCCTCAAAACGCTCCGCAAGAAAACTTCATGCGATCAGCTGCCAAACAAGAATCAGCAGATATGGCAAGTGACAGCATGATGATGACTACCATGCTGTCACAGGGTGAAATGAATATTGCTGAGCTTCGAGCTGATATCGTCCTTCGTGAAAAGACCTATCGTGAACTGATTCTCAAATATCAAACAGACCTTGGTGAGGATACTACCGTTGAGCTTACCAGAAAACTACAAACCGTCGCTTCGCTTCTTAAAGATGCAGAAGGGAAGGAAGAACCTGAAGCTCGACCATTACTTAATACTGCTATGACTACCACCGGTGAAATTGAATCAGCCCTATCACTGCTTGGTACAGTAACGGTAGAGGGTGGTGTAATAATCGCGATAGATTTTACGGGAGAAGATATTTAATAGGTTTAAAAAAAGTTTGTTATCTCCCTTTATCCAGAACAATAGCGATACACAATCCTTAGATATCGAGTTATCCAATACACTGTTTTGTAAATTTTAATTTGTGATATTATCGCGTTGGGTTTGCTCTCATAGGGAGGTGTATGTGGCAAAAGTTGGTACAAGAGGACGTGGTCGCGGAAAAACCAAGACCGGCAGGTCAAAACATGGCGGCGGAAAAAAGCTTAAGATAGCTGCTCGTAAAGCGAGACTCGCTAAGTTCGATCGTCCATCAAAAAAGTGATGAATTGTGAACCGTCCTCCCGGGCGGTTCAAATTTTAGTAGATATGGAGTTATGTAACGTCCTGCCAATAAGCAGTATAGTTTTCTCCTGTATTGAATCCAAGCTTGTTATACCGGTCTTCAAAGTCAGAATTTCCAGCAGGTGCATAAACGAGTACTTGGGTATGTCCACGTAGTTTCATTGTTTCTTGAGCTTTGCCCCAAAGTAATTTTGTCGCTTGCTCTTCATATTTTTTCTCTACCGCAAAACGATACAGCCACCCAGAACGACCATCCTCAAATAGGGTGACGGTGCCAACTATTTGATTATCAATTTCTGCTACCAATACACTACCCGGTTTGCTGCTCTCCAAGGCGTCAATTCGTTCCTTTGTGTCACGAGCATCATCAAACTCACCACCATATGTTTCACTGTTGCGAAAGAGTGATTCGATAGTAGGGTAGTCTGTTTCAGAGTTGTAGCTTCTTACATTCATTAGTTGAGTATAGCAAAGCCAACAAATCCTTTATAAAATTCATTACCACCAGTCTCGAGATTGACTAACTTCGTGCCGAGAGTACACTAACAAGTATGAAACAAGCCCCAGCTAATACGCGTTTTGCGGCTGTCGCAGTTGATATTGTTATTTTTACTATTATTGATGATGTGCTTTGTGTACTCCTTGGTATCGTAGACAGACCACCTCACTATCAGAATATTGAAGCATGTATCGGTGGTTTAGTTGAAGTTAACGAAACTACTGAAGCTGCTCTACATCGCCATCTACAAACAAAAACGACCTTACAAAATCTTTATATAGAACAGCTGTATACCTTCAGTGAAATTGAAAGAGATAAGAGAAACAGAGTCATTTCTGTAAGTTATCTAGGTTTGGTTCGACAAAGTGAGGATGTTACGAGTCTTCCCGAAGGTCTACGCTGGTGTCCAGTTCATGAGCTCCCTAAACTAGCCTATGATCATTCAGATATGTTTGCGGTTGCGTATAGTCGTCTAAAAGGAAAACTTGCGTATACAACTATTGCTCAGTTTCTATTACCAAAAACCTTTACGTTAACTGAGCTGCAACGAGTGTACGAACTTATAACCGGAGCTCACATTGATAAAAGAAATTTCCGAAAGAAGTTACTATCATTAGACGTGGTAAAAGAGACTGGTCGCATGCAAGAGGGTATGAAGAATCGACCAGCTGCTCTTTATACGTTCAAGACCACTAAACTAGTTGAGCTACCACTACTGACATAATCAAATAGTATTGTGAGGGAGTTACGAAAGGCGACTTAAACAGCGTATGCCCTAGGGGATAACTGCTTGCAAGAAACTAGATAGTGTGTATACTACACTAAGTAGTAATAATATATCTCTGATATTTTTTTACAACAAGTTAGTGTACTAATAACACTATTTAGTTCTTTAAAAATCCTGGGCAAAATGTCCGGGTACATATAACGGAGTAACATATGACTAACACAGTCGCAGTAATCGCCGGTCGATTCCAGTTGGCAGAGTTGCACGCTGGACATCAACATCTGATCGAAACCGCTCTGTCCAAGCATGACGCTGTTCTGATTTTGGTCGGGGTCCATCAAGGACAGCCGACTGATCGGAATCCGCTCGATTTTGCCACGCGGGCGAATATGCTCCGTGGTGCCTATCCTCAGTGTGTCGTCGATGCTATCGCAGATGCTCGGACAAATCAGCACTGGTCACAGCAGCTTGATGCTTTGGTCAAAAAGCATTTTCCAGATCACGAACCAGTTTTGGTCGGGTCGCGAGACAGTTTTTTGAGCAGTTACGAAGGGTCGGCGAAGAAGCAATATATTGAACCACTCGCAGATATCTCTGCCACAGCGGTTCGCAATCAGGTTACCGTTGAGGACAGCCCAGCCTTTCGTAATGGTGTCATTCATGCCATCACCAAGCAGCGGTTTCCGACGGCTTATCCGGTGGTAGATGTGGCTATTCTTCATACTACTGCACCGCTCGTTCTCCTTGGTCGTAAGGCTGACGAGACGAAGTGGCGGTTTGTCGGCGGATTCGTCGATCCAACCGACGTCTCACTCGAGGCGGCGGTTCGCCGGGAAGTGCGAGAAGAAGTTGGGGCAATCGAAATCGCTGACATTACGTATCGGGCCTCGATGCCAATCAATGACTTTCGGTATCGGGGCACGAGTGACGGTATCATCAGCACGTTCTTCACTGCTACCTATATCTTCGGGGCACCGCAAGCCAGCGATGATCTCGAAGAAGTTCGTTGGTTTGAAATCACCAAACTGACACACGTCCTTACCAGCCAACACCTCGCGTTTGTTGAGGTCCTCAATAACCTTATCAAGGAGAATCACTATGACTCAGAATCTTTTCAGTAACTTCATCGGTCTCACCGACAGCTACAAGGTATCCCACGCCGATCAACTTGAAGCGGGTACGACTGATATCTATTCGTTCTTCGAAAGCCGGGGCGGGAAATTCTCGGAAGTCGTATTCTTCGGCCTCCAGTACTACCTCAAGCAATATCTCGAAGGTATGGTGATCAAGAAAGCCGACATCGACGACGCGGCTGAAGACTTTGCACTTCACTTCGGCAACACTGATATCTTCAATTGGGCCGGCTGGGAATACATCGTCGAACGTCACGGCGGTCGGCTCCCGATTCAAATCAATGCTGTTCCCGAAGGAACGGTGGTATCGACCGGCAATGTCCTCATGACGGTCTACAACACTGATCCCAAGGTGCCGTGGATTACCAACTATGTCGAGACCCTACTCTCGCAAATCTGGTATCCCTCGACGGTGGCTA
>JAIYEC010000039.1 GCA_027487145.1 bacterium
AGTAATGGATCAACAAGAGAAAGCTATCACAAGCTGGGTAGAGATAAATCGCGGTCGAATTGAAATGATGCCCGGTGAGGAAAAGGTTGTTCCGCTGACAATCAAGGTACACCCGAATGCGCAAGCAGGTGAGTATCATGCCTTTATCGGTATGTCTACTGAAAGCAACCGTCCACTAGCCGAGGCCAAAACCATGCGTGGAGATGCAGAAGGTATTATTCTCAAAGTAACTATTGAAGATAAAACAACCGATGCGTTACGCATGACTTCATTTTTAGTTGATCGATTTGTCGTTACTGATACTAACAATACCATCTCATTGACCCTTAAAAATGAGGGATCAAAAGCTTCAACACCTGGCGGAGAAATTATTTTTTACAACTCCCGAGGTGAGGAGGTGGCCTCTCTCCCCGTAAATACTGATGGAGTAACAATTGATCCCCAAACAGAAAAGACATTTGAGCTGGCTGTGCCGTTTGACGGAAAGCTGGGTCGGTTTAAGGTCAACGCCTCAATCTTATATGGTATTGATGGAAAGTCGAACATATTTGATACTGCTCAGTTTTATATGATTCCATTCAAACTTTTACTCATGTTTGGACTTGTCATCGTGCTGTTCTCTCTGTTTGTGACGTACTTGCTTAGAAGGGTATTTTATGATGAACTTCATAGTGATGATGAGCCTGGAGATATACCACTCTACGTCCGTGGCGATCGAGAGCACACACAACATGATCACGACATACACATCACAAAAAAATAAATTCATCGCGCTCCTTACCGCTGTTTTGTGTCTAGGGTTTCCTGCTCTTAGTAGTGCACAAGAGGCAATATCAGTCAGCGTATCGCCAACTATCTATGATATGACTGCCAATCCAGGTCAGGTTTGGCAAAGTACCGTGAGGATCGTCAATCCTAACCCGTTTGAGTTAACACTTTCTGTCACACCCAATAGCTTCATTCCCAAAGATGAAGATGGTATTCCGCAGTTCATTGCGCTAGATGAAAGTGATGTTGTTGATGATACTCTGGCAGAATGGATTACAATTGAAAAAGAAATAACCATCGGCCCCGAGCAAACATACGAATTGCCGTTCCAAATAATGGTTCCAGAAGGTGCTTCACCCGGAGGGCAGTATGCGGCCTTGATGATAAGTACCAAACCAGCTGAAGGTACTTCAAACATCAGTCAGGTGAAGACTTCGCAGGTAATTTCTGCGCTGGTGTTCTTACGCGTTACTGGAGATATAAATGAAAGTGGAACAATTCGCTCATTCCGTTCCACTGATTACTTTTTAAGTAAGCCGGAAACGCGGTTTGAGGTACGAGTAGAAAACCGTGGCAATATTCACTTACAGCCGCAAGGTGAAATCAAAATTTATAATATGTGGGGTAAGGAGCGTGGCACGATTCCAATTAACCAACAGACGATGTTGGGAAATGTGCTTCCGCAGAGTGTCCGTAAGTTTTCTTTTGAATGGTCAAGTGAGTGGTCAATTACTGATATCGGACGCTACACTGCAAAGGTAACATTAGCGTATGGAGTTGATGAACGGCAGTTTATCAGCGCTGATACTGCTTTTTGGATTATTCCCTGGAAAATTATTCTCACTGTTATTGTCGTATTCGGCGGACTAATTGCCACCATTACCTGGGCGATAAAACTCTACATTAAGCGGGTACTTAGTTTGGCAGGAGTTACTACCGAGATGACCGCTCCACAGGTAACGCCTCCTCCAGAGAAAAAGAAAAAGACACCACTGACTGCTAAAGCGGTAGCAGCTCCAATTGAGGTGAGTATTTTGGATCTCCGCTCAAAACTACAAAGAGTCAACGGTACGTGGCTAGAGCGGGCGTACGTGTATATGGCTTTTGTAAAAACCTATTGGAAGTTCTTCGTGGGTATTGGAGCAGCTCTGTTATTTATTACGTTGCTTGCATTCTATTTCTTTGGGGCTCTGACACCACAGCGACCATACCAAGTAATTGATTCAACCGGGTCCATTATTGCTGGTGAGGGAGCGGAAGATAAAAGTCTGCAAAACGCCGGTGGTTTGCCAATTTCGATTATTAATCGGACGACCGACCAAGCGTTGGTAGATCGAGTTTCTGAAGCAGCGCAGTCAGTAGGGTTTACCATAGCTTCAAGTTCAGTAGAAGCAGGGGTGCCTGAAGAAAGAACCGTTATCGTGTATAACCCAAGTGTGAGTGAACAAGCACTCTTATTAAGTAGGGTACTTAATAACGCACTCCTCTCAGCCTTCACCTCAACCGCTACCTCCTCAGAGATGATTGTGGTGTATGTTGGGAAAGATGCCGTAGCTACACCGTAGAACTGGTATACTATTAAAACAGAGTATGAGTCAAAAAACTGTCGTCTTAACTGTAGTTCTCTTTGCGCTTATTGTATTCGGGATGTTCGTGTACGCCACGCTTAAAAGTAAAGAGGTAAGAGAACAGGCTGTATCAGTCTCTACTTCATTTATCTCTGCGTAAGATATGAATCGTTCTGGATGGATAACCCTTGGTGTCATGGGAGCAGTGGTTGCTGTGGTTGTTTTATACATTTTATTGAGAGACCAGAGTGTGTTGCAAAAACATAACAATACGCCGGCTGCAACAGCTTTGCTTCCTGAAGAGTCAAATTCTTTTGAGTCGCTTACCGGCGAACCGATATCATTGGCAGAAGACTTTGGTTCGATTATGGTAGTTTCGTCATGGGCTAGCTGGTGTCCCCAATGTGCCGAAAACTTTCCTGAGCTCGGAACCATTGCCACAGAATTTTCTGAAAAGGGTGTTGTTGTGTACGCGGTAAATCGAGGCGAAGACCAATACAGCGCCGAGCGATATCTTAATACAGTTTCAAAACCTGATTCTGTAACATTTATTCTTGATCAAAGTGATCACTTTTTTAGAAACAGCGAAGGCTACGCTATGCCTGAAACAATCGTCTATAACAAAAAGGGAGATGTTGTCCTGCAGCAGAGAGGGGAGGTACGAATAGATGAGATACGGGAGACTCTCCGTACGCTCACGGAATAGTGCTTGACTAATATAGCATATATGCTATATACTATGGGCAGGTCCGTACATTGAGACATCACCCATTGCACTCCTTCAACACTAGTTGAGCCTTCAGTCGAAGAAGGTATCAGGATGCAATTAAAAACATATGCGTAGATCTTTAGGATTTCTCATCATGTTATGGGGGTTGTCACAGTTTTTTAGCACATCATTTCGAGCCTTGGACGGAGCAGCTACTGAATCGTTCAAACTCATTGAAACATCTGCAGCTGTTTCACAAGAAAAAATTTTGCTAAATCACTAAACCGCACAAGGCTAAACAGTTCGTTTAGCCTTTTATCGTGTTTGAAATAAGCTATGGTACTATACAGGTATATGAAATCGGTAAAGGTGAGTCGGGTGGTCGAGTACGTATTTTTCTTCGGTCTTTTAGCCCTCTCAGGATATATGGTGTGGTTAATCATGTCACCATTTTTAGGAGCGTTGGCACTTTCAGCAATCATTGTGACCATTTGTGGTCCAGTACATGAACGAATCAAAGCTCGCACACCAAAACAAAACAAAACAGCGGCAGCACTCATAACTACGCTATTAGTACTTGTTATTATCATCATCCCAATCATCTTACTCTCGTCGCTGTTGGTTAAAGAAGTTGTAGGTTTTTATACTGATTTACGAAGTGGACAAGATTTTGCGCTCTCTGAGGTAGTTACCGTTGTTGAGACGAGAGTTCAGCAATTCGTGCCTGGCTACCAAATAGATATATCATCGCAACTCTCAGTAGCAGGTGAGTGGCTCGCAACCCATTTTGGAGCAATTTTTGCGGGTACTGTTTCGACTATCTTTACCTTTATTCTTTCCATTCTCGGTTCATTCTATTTCTTTAGAGACGGAAAAGAACTGATGCAAATACTAATTAAAGCGAGTCCGCTGCCAGATCAGGAAGATCAAGTTATTTTTGAACGGATGGCAAAAGCGGTTCGGGCAGTAGCAACCGGGACACTGCTTCTCGCTATAATTCAAGGTACGCTGGTAGCCGTTGGTTTTTGGCTCTTTGGTGTCTCAAGACCAATTCTGTGGGGCTCAGTAGCGTCACTAGGGGCTCTTATGCCTGGCATTGGTACAACTATTGTTACTGTGCCAGCAGTTCTCTATCTTTTTGCCACCGGGAGCTCCGTCATGGCCGGGGGACTTCTCTTATGGTCAGTGCTCATTGTTGGTCTAGTAGACAATTTAGTTGGACCGTACTTGATTGGGCGAGGTAATAATATGCATCCGTTTGTCATCCTTATTTCAGTTCTTGGAGGTATTGCGCTCTTTGGTCCGCTTGGGTTTATTGTTGGTCCAGTCATCTCGACACTCTTTTTTGTACTTCTTGAAATATACAATCAGTACATCGTAAAAGACATACCCGTAGAGTAAAATAGTTTGATATGACAGACCGCCGGCACATTGAATCAATTTTAAAAGTAAACGGAATTTCACCGACCGCACCTGATGAGGAGATCAAGTCAGTCCTTATGAGTGCTCGGTTTAATAACGATGAAGTTGATGCAGCCATGATGATTTTGCGTGAAAATGTCAAAACTAACGAAACACGAGTGGACGGTCTCCATAAAGTTTTCCGTACTGATGCCGCACTTCAGCCGGGTGAAGTGTCTCGTCTTTTAGGGATTGATATAGACGTGATTGATGAGCATTCACGGAGGTCTGATCCAAGACGTTTTTCTTTTCTAGAGCTTGTATTATTGAGCCTCGCTTCATCCTTGTTGGCAATTGTTTGTTTGCTGATGTATATGTACTCTGAAGGGATTGGTTGGTTCCATGAAGACGCTGAACCAATCATCACCTTCACTAAACGTATCTAATGTTACATCGGTTACTGTTTTCATTTTTTATTTTCATCCTCACCATCCAGCTGCTATCTCTTGATCCAGTGCTTATTTCTTTCGCTCAACGTTCAGCTGGAGCAATCGCTACGGTGAGTGATGATGTCAATCTGTACGCCGAAAAAGTCTTTACCGAAG
>JAIYEC010000003.1 GCA_027487145.1 bacterium
CAGGGTGATTCTTTGCCGGCCTCGTTACAAGGTGTTCTTCAATTTTATTTACTCTTTTTAACGGCACTTTTCTTTTCCTTGGTAGCAATCCGTTTACGCATAGCCATGCCTTTTTGCGCGTTTTCGTTGTTCTTTATGAACTGAGTAATTATGGATAGCAATCCTTCCTGCACCAAAAACTCTAGCCCTTCTTTATCAAAGTCCACCTGTGCATTGGCCGACCCGTCTTTGTTTTCTCTAACAATTTTTACTTTGATGTCCATTTAATTCCATGCCTTTCTTCAATAGTTCTTGCAAATTCTAAATATCCAAATCTTTCACCACCTAAAGTCATGTGAATATGATTTGTGGCTATCTCTTTTATTTCCTCATCACTCAACGGCTTTGGTTTCCATAACATCTTGGCCGGATCCATGCCGGTGTATTTAGGTGCCGGAGTTACAACTGCATCCTCGTAGCCTGGATGATATGGCGCCTCTTCCACCTTCTTTTGGTAACTAGCCCCACCATCCACAATGTGCGGTGGAAAATTCTTTTTGTTCATACCCTTCCCCATTTATGATGACAATCCGGACAAAACCATGCCACAGTCCGGTCTAAATCCCTATCGTAAATACCAACTGCCCGACCCCATTGCCCCTTCTCTTTAGTAGCACCATACGCTTCTGCGCTTTTGTCGGCCTTTTCTTCTGACCCAGTCAACTTATAAAAATGCTCCCATATAGACCCACCATCTAAGTCAGCGTTACAGTTTGGGCAATAGCCATGCTCACTCATTTCTCCCTCGCTTTCTTTAATCCTTCAGCATATTTAATCTCATACCCACCTTGGTGTGCCATAGCCTCGTGATGACTGCATTTATCTAATTGGTTTTCCAACTCCGCTATGCGGTCTGCTTGGTGGCGTAACATTGCTTGTGCTCTCATAGACCACTCACCCCCCGCCAATAATTCATCTGCTAATTCGTATGGGTTCTCCATGCGCTTTTTCGCAAACTCCTCGGCTTCCTCCAAACTACAGATTTTGTACTCGTCTGTTGGTTTCATTTTTCCTGTGCCTCCCGTCCTTTATCCCAACCCTTACTCCATGCAATGCACCACACATCGTAAAAGCCATTCAAAGGAAAGCCCTCCTTATCAACCGCCCAACCTGCAACATCTTTGCGTTTAATAAATGTTTCCCACGCCTTGTCTCTGTCGGGGTTATTGATTTGAACATCATCAAAGAGTCCTGTGTCCATTTCTCTTAGGTCTGACCTTTTCATTTCTTCTTACCCTTTTTGGGCACGGCCATACTCGTTTTGGGTTTGTTCATCTCGTCCATGAGCTCTCGTCTGCAGTCCAGTAAGTCTTGGGTATACATCTCAATCTTATCGGTTAGCTCCATCAGGTTATCGCGCATCAACCACAGGGCACCGCTCTCTATATCACCGGTCTCGGCCACCGCCATGATCTCAAGAACATTAGCTACATTTTTTATCTTGTAAGTGCACTCGTCAATGTTATTAACTGTCGCCCAAACACCATCCGTCATCTGCTCAAAATTAGACATCTTTTCTATCTCCTACGAAGAACATCCATAAATTAAATAAGTTCTGCTCCTTAATAAACTCTTGGTACAACTCCAACACTTTTTTCTGCTCGTTAATTAACTGGTTAGCCTCTTGCAATTTCTGATTCATTATGTATAACTGATCTCGGAGCATCTTCTCGGTATCCTCCTGATCAATCTGCGCCCACCCCATGAACGGGATCGGTATCCCACCGGCATACTCCTCATCCTTCATCGCATTCTCCCTATCCTCGCTTGTACAGGGGGTCACTTCCATCCCTCCCCATCCTGTTCATAATCCTCCTCCATTCTTTCTAGCATCCACCTCATTGTCCGCTTTGAAGAACATCCATCCAACTCGCGCGCTAAGTATTCCGGATCAACAAAATCACTTACTCGCTTGCCTCGATTGTCAAACTCAAACTCCTCGTCTTCGTATCTCATAGTCCTAACATCCTCCGTAAAAATGTTTTACTAAACACGACCTCACCTTCAAAATCTTTTGGGATCAAGTAGTCCGAGTATCCGCATTGCTCTGCGTACTCCTCGATGTGTTCTTCCTGTAGGTGAATCTTTTCAAATATGTCATGCACCACTACAAAAGAATAAGACTCCTCGCCCGCTATGAACTGACCAAACTCCATATCCCCAAACCAAACTAGTTTTTCATTCACCATTCACCTCTTTTTTGCTAAGTTCTTTTAGCATCCGGACTAACTCCTTCTCATCCTCTGAGAATAGTTTGTTGTACAAGGTATAGCTTGGATCGCGCGGGCTTTCTGAATTAAAGTATCCAGTCCTTGTGTAGTAAGCAAACACCCGACAGGCCATCAACTCCGCCCCGCATTTATCTGCGTGTTCACAGATGTCACAGGGCGCAACCTCACGCATGATTAGTTCTATTGTGGTATCTCTCATGCTTCCTCCTCGTACACCTCTTTAACACCTGCCACACATAAAATAATTTCCAAACAATCCGAGCTCACACCAAAATCATTACACACATCTTCCCAGTCTCTTGGCATATTCTCGGGGCTAATTCGGATCCACCCGCCTTTGGGTAGTACTTCATATCCCGCTTCTTCAATTTCTTTTTTGGTAATCATAGGTGCTTCTCCCAATGCGGATCAACTAACTCACCTACGAACTTA
>JAIYEC010000038.1 GCA_027487145.1 bacterium
GGGGTATGGTGATCGAAAGAAAGAAATGCTCGCAGATATTGCGGTCACAACTGGCGGTACCCTTATCACTGATGACTTTGGACTGAAGCTCGAGGATGTTGCACTCGAACAACTCGGTAAGGCAGATAGAGTTATCGCAACCAAGGATAATACAACGATTGTCGGTGGTGGTGGAGACAAAAAAGACATCGCTGACCGAGTGGTTGCCCTCAAGGCACAACTTGAACAGACGTCATCTAAGTTTGATAAAGAAAAACTATCAGAGAGAATCGCTAAGTTATCAGGTGGAGTAGCGGTGATTCGAGTGGGTGCCGCGACCGAAACAGAGATGAAGTATCTGAAGCTTAAGATTGAAGATGCAGTAAATGCCACTAAAGCAGCGATTGAGGAAGGAATTGTTCCAGGAGGAGGAACATCGCTCGCTCGCGCGGCCAGTATTGTCGAAAAACAAGTGATGGATAAAAAAGATCTCTCACGCGAAGAAATGATTGGATACAACATTGTGCTCAAGGCACTTGAGGTACCACTCAAGCAAATTGCTGACAATACCGGTAAGCACGATGGGGCAGTAATTGTCGAAAAGGTACGACAAGCTGGCGGTAACGCCGGCTATGATGCCGCCAAGGGCGAGATGGTAGAGGATATGATTAAAGCTGGTATCATCGACCCGGTAAAGGTTGAACGATCTGGGGTACAGCATGCGGTTTCAGCTGCTGCTATCCTCCTCACTACTGAGGCAGCCATCGCTGATGAACCAGAAGATAACAAGCCAGCTATGCCTGATATGTCGGGTATGGGTGGTGGAATGGGAATGTACTAAAAAAGCTACAATGTTATCAGAAAACTACAATGCAAAGACATTGTAGTTTTTTGTATTAGGGGTATAGAATTAGGATGTATGAGTGATTTCTTCTTTCAAACAGGTTTTATTATATTCGTTGTAGTATTTATCGGAATGCTTTTCCCACGATTCTTACCATTAGTTCTTGGTGCTGTAGTCGTTACACTCTTTATGCATTTCTTAGGAAAGCTATAATGTGGTATAATTTAAGTATTAACCTTATTTATTTATGGATATGATGACTTGGATTATTATTGGTGTTGTTGCCTTGGTGGTGATTTATTTTATTTCACTCTACAACAAATTTGTGTCACTCACACAGCGGACAAAAGAAGCGTGGGCTGATATTGATGTTCAACTTAAGCGACGATACGATCTCATCCCAAACCTCATCGAGACAGTAAAGGGATATGCTTCACATGAGCGCGAAACTCTAGAGAGCGTTACTGCTGCTCGAACAACTGCGACCCAGACACACATCGATGCGGGAGCAATTACGCCAGAGCAGATGGCAGCTATGTCAGGAGCAGAAGCACAGCTCTCTGGCGCACTTGGAAAACTTATTGCGATTGCTGAGAACTACCCAGACCTCAAAGCCAATACTAACTTTGCGCAATTGCAGAGCGAGCTAGCGGATACTGAAAACAAAATTCAAGCTGCTCGACGTTTCTACAACGGAAATGTTCGTGATCTCAACATTGCGCTGGAGTCTTTCCCTTCAAATATTATCGGCAATATGTTCAAGTTTGTCTCTCAGCCATTCTTTGAACTACCAGAAAACGCAGCAGAACGTGAAGTGGTGAAGGTGAGCTTCTAAGGATTTAAAGACAGATCTTAAAAATAGCTTCTTATAATGCTGTTTTCCTCTCGCTAGCTGTATCAACTCTTATATCCATCAATCTGCCCTATAAGCGGATGCAATTAAAATCAATGGCAACACTCTATACACAACAAGGAAAAAATGTACGTAAGACCTGGTTTCTCATGCTCGGGTTCTTTGTCATGGTGATTGCGCTTGGGTATGTTGCTTCATACCTCATGGGGTCACCAGCTATCTTATACGGAGCGGTTATCATAGCGCTTGTCATGAATGTCGGGAGTTACTGGTTTTCAGACTCACTTGTCATCAAAATGACGGGCGCCGTCCCAGCGACGAGAGAAAGTCATCCAACTCTTTGGAACGTCGTAGAGAATCTTTCAATTACAGCCGGACTTCCGATGCCAAAGGTATACGTTGTTCATGACTCAGCACCAAACGCATTTGCAACTGGTCGAAATCCCGAGCATGCCGCAGTTGCAGCTACGACGGGACTGCTTGATATTCTCGATAAGACTGAGCTTGAGGGTGTAATGGCTCATGAGTTGGCACACATTGGTAATCGCGACATGTTGGTTTCAACGGTTGCTGTTGTATTGGCAGGGTTTGTCGCAATTTTGGCTGACATTCTGATGCGTTCAATGATGTTTGGTTCCAATCGAGATGATAGCAGGCTAGGGGCTGCGTTCTTAGTGCTTGGTGTTATTGGTATAATTTTGGCACCACTAGCTGCTCAAATGATTCAATTGGCCATTTCACGAAAGCGAGAGTACCTAGCAGATGCGTCAGGCGCACTGTTAACTCGGTATCCTGAGGGTCTTGCGTCGGCTTTAGAGAAAATCAACACCTATAGTCGACCGATGCAGCGAGCTAACAACGCTACTGCCCATCTCTTTATCGCAGATCCATTTGGAAGTGATCATCAAACGTTGCAACAAAAAATTTCTAATTTGTTCCAAACTCACCCCCCGGCTGCAGACAGAATCAGAATTCTCCGTGAGATGGATAAGTAAGTATGTCTATAAAAGAAACAATTAAAGACGAGGCAGCTTTAGAGACCGTCATTGAGTACAAAATCGCGGCTATTACTGCTGCTACCAAGCGCGAGGTAGGAAAGCTCGAACAAGATTACGCGAAATTCCGTCGCTATCAGCGAATCGGCTTTTTATTGATTGCGGCTGCTTTTTTGCTGCCTAACTCAGCGGTGTTCGTACTTGAGGTGTTGTTTGTGAATCTCACTAATTTTTGGAGCACCATCATCAGTATTATCGTCTTTTTTGTTTCTCTGATGCTCTGTAGCTATTTTGGATTTAAGTTTTTTATATCAGGCTCTGATGTGGTCCGGCAGTTTCATGCCAAGGTGGATACCATTCTCTTTGGAGGTATTTTTAACCTCTTAGGTGTTACTGGAGAACTGATTGAACACACGGTGGTAGTGGATAAGAAGCCAATTGATGGGACTGGTGGAAAAATCGCTGAGTTGATTGATATCTTGCGGGCTCACTTTCGATCACTTCGTGAATCTCCAGAATCAGAGCAGGTACTCTCGTCACTCACCACATCTGAATTAATCACTGAGCCATTTAATACTACCCATATCGATAACGTATTTGCGGTTGATGTGGCCGAAAAGCGATTGATGGTAAGTGAACTCCACCTTCAGCATATTACAGGCTCTGGCCGAAGCCGAAGCGTGAAGCAAATCTTTAAAGGGTACTTTGTCGCTCTGCCACTGAAGAAGGCGGTGAGTGGAAAAACCTTTATCTCAACTGAGGGTGACACGCTTGGTTTTGCCCATCAAACCTACTGGTCTTCGCTTCTACAAAAAGAAGGGAAGGTAAAAGAAACCAAATTTGAATGGAATGATTTTGAAGAACTCTTGTACGTTGCAACCGATAATAATCGAGAAGCGCGAGAAATCCTTACCCCTGAATTTATGACTGATCTCTATGATTGGTGGAAGAACCACGGTAAGCTTAATATTAGAATTTCTTTTGTTGGAAACCTCATGTACATGCTATTTCCTGATAGTCAGATTCGGTTTGAAAAAACCGTTTCAAAGGTAGAGCCAAAAGAACTGAAAGAGTACATGCTTACAATTGCTCGTCCACTCTTACACGTGTTGCACTTGGTTGAAGATGTGAGACGATAAGTGGTCTTGGAGAGTTCGCATAGTGGTCGAGTGCGCTCGCTTGGAAAGCGAGTAGGGTGTAAAAGTCCTCACGAGTTCGAATCTCGTACTCTCCGCTAATCAAAGCTTCTATCTACTGATAACACCAATACGTGGTGTGTAGTGAGCTATAATAATGGTAATGAAAAAAGATGACCTCATTAGCATTTGGATTGCTATCATCATTGGATTTATTGGTGGTGGATATTTATATGTGGCTCACTTTACCAAGCTCTATGGTACTGATGAAGTTGATACCCAAGCCGAACAAGAAGAATTTTCACTAGTAGCCGAGGCTTACGGAAGTTGTGGTACCAATTGTCCAGCGTTTCAGGTAAAGAATGATGGTACATATCGGTACCGATACTTTACTGAGGTTAATCAGCCACCTATCGTGCGAGAGGGCACGTTACCTCTGACTGAACAACGTGCCTTGCGACGGGCTTTAGATGAAAACGAACTAGCTGCTCAATCTCAAATAGTTTCTCCTGGTGTGTGTAATTCTGCTACCGGTGGAGTTGATATTAAATACGGTGTGGTCTATAAAGCGCAGCAGTATCGTATCGACTCTTGTGGTACTGATGTCGATAGCGGAGGAGATTTGTGGCAAGCCTTTTCGATGATTTGGCAATACCTACAAACTGTTGAGTAATCTGAAATTATCCTAAGTAAGGGTCGTATTAAAAAGAGTAACGCAGTAAGTGTTACATCTATAGATTTTCTACGATTCTTAACTTGAAATACATTACTATGAAATCAAAACCATTTTTGATAGCCATCGCTGCATTTGCAGTGACAGCAACAGGGGTTCAGGCATACCAAGGAACCCAAATTCTTGAGCGTGCGGGGTTAAATGATGAGCAGATTGAAGCCTTTGAAGCCGCTCGGGAGCTTAAAGAGGCTGGTAAATACAAAGCTGCTCGTGACACATTGCTCGAGGCTGGTGTAAATGAAGATGTGATAAAGTCTGTTCACAAAGCACTTCACGAACAACGTGACGCCATTCACGACGCGGTAATGGCTGAAGACTATGAGGCGTTTAAAGAGGCTGTTGCCGGTACACCGTTACAGGAAGCGGTTGATTCAGAAGATGACTTTAAGCGATTTATTACCGCTCATGACTTGAGAGAGGCTGGAAAGTGGAATGAGGCTAAGGTTATCTTGGACGATCTAGGTATAGAACCACCGCAGCGGATGTCAGGAATGGGTCGTGGAAAAGGCATGATGGGACGTCCTGATTTCTTAAGTGACCTAACTAAAGAGCAACGAGATGCACTTGAGGTAGCCAAGAAAGCAAATGACAAAGAGGCTGTAAAAGCAATTCTCAAAGAAGCTGGAGTTGAGAGACCGCAGCATAAAGGAATGCACTGGTAGTAGTAAAGCCCGGCACAGAGTGCCGGGCTTTTGGTATACTAGTAGTACATGCGTTATCTCATACTCTTTAGTGTGTTGTGGCTACCAATAGTATCTGTACATGCATATAACCCAGTTTCGGCAGAGCCAACCGAAGCGTATAGTGTGATTCCAATTGAGGGTGATCCGTATGTAGAGCGAACGTATTTGGGTGATTTAGAGGATGCGCCTGATATGTATGAGCTGAAGACTGATGTTGCCATTACCTTGCGGGTGCAGCTACAACAGCGAGCCGGGAAAAGAGCTGTCCCTTTTGGTCTCATGATAGTCCGTCAGAATGATGAGGATGGGGGAGTAAAGGAAATAGAGCGACAAAATATCTCACTTGAGTCGTGGACTGAAGAGCGAAGTTATACCCTGGGTATAAAATTTTTGACGGCGCCCGTTCTCCAGAAAGAAATACTGCCCGGTACATACCGAATCGAGGTCAGTACACCAGATAATAAGGGAGCGTACGCCCTCACGATTGGTGAAGAACCAAACTCCTATAATTTCTTCTCAATGTTCGGCCATGTTATCAAGACTCAGTATCATTTCGGTCTCTGGCCATTTCACCTCCTTCTTTCGGCTTACTTTTTCCTAGTTTTCGTTGTCTTGGGAGCTGGTTCTTGGTGGTACTGGTTCAAGGTACATAAAGCACAACATCATGGTAACGATACTTAAAGCTCTAATAATTCTTGGCGCGTTTGTCATATTTACCTATTCTGCTGCCTTAGCGCTGCAGGGAGAGTTATCAATGGAGCGAATTTTAGAGGATAGTCAGGAATACCGGTCAAATCTGGAACATTATTTTAGAGCCATTGCGCCATGAGTAGTACGTGGTAGTCTTACGTTTAGATAAGGAGGGTTTCGTATATGGATACATGGCTTGCATTGCAGTTGGTCGTTGACCTTTTTGGTATCTATGCAACCTACATCATGGCTAAGGTTGCCTGGCAGGCGATTACGGGTAAATGGACCGGTATGAGCAAAGAAAATGGTTTACTGGCTCTTCTGATAGCCATTTTATTTGCTGTCTTGTTTATTATGGGATTAGCTAGTACTCTCACCGAGTTTTTTCAAAAGGCGCCGTAAGGCGCCTTTCCTGTTTGACTTATATCGAAACAACGGGCATACTAATGGCGCTTATTACCGGCGTCTTTATTTGAGGTCTGTATCCCCTGAAGGGATATTTTTATTTAAAACAGCACACATATGTCACAAGAGATTCGAAACATCGCGATTATCGCACACGTGGACCACGGCAAGACTACCTTGACCGACGGTCTTATGGAATTCACTGGTGCACGCGAAGGCGATGCGTCAATGGATAATAATGCTCTAGAACAGGAGCGTGGTATTACCATTTACGCTAAAAACACTTCAGTTGAGTACAAAGGTACCAAAATCAACATTGTAGATACGCCAGGTCACGCCGACTTCGGTTCTGAGGTGGAACGTGTACTTCGATCTATCGACTGTGTGCTCCTTGTGGTAGACGCCCAAGAAGGTCCAATGCCACAGACTCGCTTTGTGCTCAAGAAGTCTCTTGAACTCGGCCTCAAGCCAATTGTGATCATCAACAAGATTGACAAACCTGCTGCTGACCCAGACAAGTGTGAAGAAGATGTACTCGAACTCTTCCTTGAACTCGGAGCTTCAGATGAACAGTCAAACTTCCCAGTGGTGTACTGTATCGGTCGCCAAAAGGTAGCGAAGCTTAAGATGGAAGATGAACTCGTCGACCTCTCACCGGTACTCGATACCGTACTTGCACACGTACCGGCAGCCAAAGGTGTTGTAGACGGTGAAGCGCTCCGCGCCCAGGTATTTAACCTCGGCTACGACAACTTCCTTGGACGTCTTGCAGTTGCTCGTATCTACGACGGTTCAATCAAGAAAGGACAGCAAGTATTTATTAAAGCTGAAGGTGAAGCTGTTAAGAAAGGAAAGGTGGTAAAGCTCTCAGGCTACCGTGGTGTAAAGCAGGTAGAGGTAGAAGAGGCGACAGCGGGAGACATCGTGCTTATCGCTGGTCTTTCAGATATCAACATCGGTGAAACTATCACCGACAACGAAGCAGCGGAAATTCTTCCAGCTATTTCAGTTGACGAACCAACTGTAGCAATGCAGTTCTCAGTAAACTCATCTCCATTTGCTGGTCGTGAAGGGAAGTATGTAACATCACGTCAAATCGGTGAACGTCTTGAAAAAGAAATGGAAATTAACGTGGGTCTTCAGGTAGAAGCAGCCGGTGGTGACGCTTACGACGTAAAAGGTCGTGGTGAAATGCACATCGCGATTCTCCTTGAGAACATGCGTCGAGAAGGCTACGAGCTCTCAGTCTCACAGCCAAAGGTAATCATCAAGGAAATTGATGGTCAAAAGATGGAACCGTTTGAAGAAGTAACGGTAGATGTTCCGTCAGAATTCCAGGGTTCAGTTATCGAACGTCTTTCAAACCGTGGTTTCCTCATGATGAACATGATTCCACACGAGAACCAAGTACGACTTCTCTTTGAAGGTCCAACTCGTGGTCTCCTTGGCTTCAAGAACCAATTCATTATCGACACCAAGGGTGAAGGTATCCTTGCGTCACGCTTTCTTGAGTTCCGTCCATACGCTGGGGAAATCAAGAAGCGTCAGGTAGGGTCAATGATCTCAATGGCTAATGGTAAGGCACTGGCGTTTGCACTCTTTGGTCTTCAAGATCGTGGCGAGCTTTATATCGGTGCTGGTACTGAAGTGTATGAAGGAATGGTATTTGGTAACACCTCAAAGGGTGAAGAAATGACAGCAAACCCAACGAAGGGTAAGCAGCTTACCAACATGCGCGCTTCAGGTAGTGATGATGCGGTAAACCTCGTCCCACACCGTCCAGTAACGATTGAAATCGGTCTTGAAATCATGCAAGAGGACGAACTCCTCGAAGTCTGTCCTGTATCGATTCGCCTCCGAAAGCGATACCTCACCGAATCAGAACGCAAACGCGCTCCGAAGAACTAGTGTAAAATACATAGATGATTGCGCAGGATGAACTGTTTAGAATCTCGCTTTCAAGATTTAAGGAGGCAAAGATTCTAATGGAAAACGGTCGCTTTGATGGTGCGGTCTATCTATGTGGTTATGCTTTAGAATTGCTTTTGAAGCGTCATATTTGTATTGTTTTGAATTGGGATGATGGTTATCCAAGTTCAAATAAGGAATTTGAAAAATTAAAAACATTCAAAACACATGACTTGGATTGCCTTTTAAAATTATCTGGCTTAGAAAAACAAATTAGGTCTAACAGTAAGCTATTTGCCTCTTGGCAGATAGCAAATACATGGGATTCTGAAATCAGATATAGAAATATTGGTACTGTCAGTGAAGCAGAAGCAGCTAATACTATAAATGCATCCAGAACATTGTTAAACTATATTAATGATTTAAATAAATAATATGACATTCATTTTAGATAAATTTAAATCTATAGTCGATAAGATAATAAGTGATAAAGATACTTTAGACTTTTTTGCTGTAATAAAAAGATTTGATATCGAAGATAAGTGGGACGTCGTGTTAAGCGCTGAATGGATTAAGCAAAGCAATAACCAAGAAGATTTAGTCTATATAATTGAATTACTAAAGAATGAATACGATGATAAAATAGATTTTGTCTCTAGATTATTGACTTTCAGTCCCGATGAGAAATTTATAACAGACATAGCTGAATCAGTAACTAGAAATAATCTAAATGAAGGTTACCGGGGAGAAATTGTTGTTTCAGAAGATCTAATAATTTCAGAAATTAATATTATTCGATTAGATAAAGTTAAATATCAGGGCATTAAAACTAGTGTTTCTGCAAAAGTTGACTCTTTAGATGAAATGATATTTGAATAGTTTAAATGTATTTAAATTTTGCAATCGAAATCAATAGAAATTTGATGTTGAAAACTCAAAAATTCTCTCTCAAAGACCATCTTTTTAATGAAGTGAAAGTTAAGAAGTTGGCGAAGGATATAAAGACTGTATATCCGGAATTTCAGGAAAAGAAATTTGTGAAAGTGGTGGTAGGGAAATTTCCACAGCTGGAGCTGATGCAGCGGATTGCACATATCTCGACGATGCTTCGGCAGTATCTACCACCAGACTACCTTCAAGCACTTGCTGTGTTGGTGGCGTCGCTGCCAGCGCCGTGTGACCCGACAAAGTCTGATGATGACTTTGGTGAATTTATTTATGCCCCATATGGGCATTTTGTAAGTGAGTATGGGTGTGAGAAGCGCTATCTCAAACAGTCGCTTACTGCAATCAAAGAAATCACCCAGCGCTTTTCGTGTGAGTGGGCGATACGGAATTATTTAAATACGTTTTCGAAAGAAACCCTTGCGGAGCTGAAGAAGTGGACGAAAGACCCCCACTACCACGTACGCAGACTCGTGAGTGAAGGAACCAGACCAAATCTCCCGTGGGCGAAGAAGGTGTCAATTACTTCAGTAGATACCTTACCGCTACTTGAACTACTTTATACCGATAAGACTCGTTATGTAACGCGCTCTGTCGCCAATCACCTCAATGACATTGCGAAGGGCCACCCTTCGCTAGTTGTAGAGACACTCAAGCGCTGGCAGGTGAGCGGGAAGCAAAACGAAACTGAGATGAAGTTCATCTTAAAACACTCCCTTCGTACGCTTGTGAAGCAGGGGAATAAAGACGCGCTTGCGCTCCTTGGTTATGGTTCTACTAAAGTTTCGCTTGAGTTATTTGTAATAAAAACACCAAAGGTGAAGATTGGGGAGGTACTTGAGTTTTCTTGCGTACTTCAAAGTACTGATAAAACCCCGCAGGACTTCATCGTCGATTACATCATAGACTTTAAGAAGGCTAATGGCACACACGCCCAAAAGGTTCATAAATTAAAAGCCACTCACCTAAAGCCAAAAGAGAAAGTAACTCTTACCAAGAAGCATCCGCTTCGTGTGATGACTACCCGCACACTGTACCCTGGTGAACATAAGGTCACCCTGCAGGTAAATGGCAAGTTATTTGATACGCACAACTTCTTGTTATACTAAATCCATGAACATTAGATTATTTGTATTTTTGGTGGCCATGCTTGGTGCATTAACGTGGTTGTTTGGCGGCCGTATTGAATCTATTCAAGAAGAGAATACTCAAGAAGATGTACTTGGAAATACGCTTGATGCTGCTAAAGATGCAGCCTCCACCTTGACGCGGTAGCTGGCTTATCTGTTTTATAAGCGACAAACGGCAAGGAGAATGTCTTGCCTTCCTCAAACATAAACATTGAAGTATCTGAGAACTATGGATGGAGGGTTCAGGATCATGGGAGTTAGTAAAAAAAAAAAAAAAACGTGGTATAAATTTATTAGGAGAGAAAGGAGAGAAGTTATGAGGGCGCCAAATGGTATGTCATTTTCACCTTCGATATCAGGGCGGTATGCTATGGCGGTTGGCTGGGAGGTGTTGGCTGAGTGCAGAGCTGAGTTTGAGGAATCAGTACTCAAGGATACACCTTTTACCTTCACTGTCGGTGCTTTAGACAGAGAGTCGTTAGGTAGCCTCTACAACAGGGGTGCTGATGAGACCATCAGGCTTTTGGCAATCTACGTCAATCAGACAGTGCGGAATTATCACGACGATCTTCCGTATCGGGTTGAAAGGGTGTTACATGAGCCAGGCACAGACAAGTATCACTGCTTCATTCGGAGGAAGAAGGTGGTGCAAAAATAGCGGGAGGGGTCTCTTTGGCCCCTCCTGTTTTTGTAAGGAAAAGTCAGGATGGTAGTCTTATTGGTATGAAAACAGCAATTATTCTGCCAGCCTTGGCATTTATCGCCTTAGTAGCCTTTCCAACTAGCTCGTACGCTCTTTCGTGTATCGATCCTGAAGGAGCCGTAAAGTATTTCTCTGAAGATGCTGATTTACTCATCGTGACAGCGGTCCCGAAAGAAAATAAAGAGCATATTAAAGTCCATGCGAATAAGATGGACCCAAACGCTGCTTATAATGAAGGGTACACAGCTCAGTACTTAGAAGTGTCAGAAGCACATCGTGGTGGTGTTCCAGATAAGATGTGGGCGTACTTTCAGCGTAATGGTACCTGGAATTATCTTTGTGCCGGTGAACCAGCCAAGATTGGTA
>JAIYEC010000062.1 GCA_027487145.1 bacterium
AATTTTTGGTCCAAAGCCAAGATGAACTACGTAAACCGCTGGGATAGCTGATTTAACGCGGGGAAGCCGGGCCGGGATTTTGGTGTTTTTGAGGATGGCGATAGCGCCAACGGCTGGAGTTTTGGATTTGGTGTTGCGCTGCATGAACTCGTTGAAACGACCACCCTTAATTGAAAGAGTACTGTCTTCACCTGCGACATCAAGCGAGAAGATGGCGTCTGAGTAGTACTCGTGATGAGCCATCATTTTTGGGTCAATTTCATACGGAGTCTCACTCATATCGAGGTACTCGATGATTTCTCTAAAGTGCTTACGACTGCTATCGCTAAGGAACTCAAGGGGACTTGGTCCACGATGTCCAAGATCATGATCTTCTTCGATGAGATTTGAAAGAGCTGAGAGGGGGTGTTCTTTCATTAACTCACGAGCCGCTGGAGGCATATGATCGAGCCGCTTGCGGAGATAGTTGGTTACTTCACGAGTGTAGCGAGTCACTGAGTCTCGGTCGCCAAGAGAGTTGATACGAACAGTGTGGTCGCTGTGTCCAAGCTCGGTTGCTAGCGCGCGGGTTACCTGGATGAGGATAGCCTCAGCAATACTGCGTTCAACATTAAAAATGTGAAAGGTGGCAGCTGGTTCAGCCGTGCGGGGCATTTGTTCAACTGAGTATAAGAGTACTGGTTCACCCATAGCGTGGAGCTTTTCTTCACAGAAGGTCACGATACCGCTGGTGAGTACGCCACCATGAGAGTCATTCTTTTTATTAGTGGCAGTAACGGTGTGGGGAAGAGTGACGGTACAATCTTTGCAAGCAGGATGCTTTTTTAGTTGTTCAGCGGTTTGGAATCCAAAATGCTCAGCAGTTTGGTGTGCGACTTTCAAAAACTCAGTTGGTGAATATGACATACGCAATGTTACGAACCTTTAATAATCATCTCTGGTACGGCAGCTCCAGGAAGATAATCTAATTCCTGTGGCGGAAAGAGACGCATCCAGGCTCGTCCGATAATTCGCTCTTCTTGGAGTACACCCCAGGCACGAGAATCAGAGCTTTCATCACGGTTATCACCCATCACGAAGTATTCTCGATCACCAATTTTTTCAACGAGCTTCGCAGCCGGTGGCATCGTTTCAGCATAGGCCTCACTTAGCACAAAACCTTGAGGATTAGCTTCATTTGCGATAGTGATGACGCCGTTTTCGATGGTGATAGTGTCTCCAGGAACGCCTATGACACGTTTAATGAAGTATTTAGACGGGTCACGTGGATACCGAAATACAATCACATCTCCTCGAGAGGGTGTTTCAAAGTGGTAGGTGAGTTGGTCAACAATCAAATACTCGCCAGTATGGAACGTATCCTCCATCGAAGCACCAGATACGATGAATGGTTGTGCAATAAAAAGTCTGATTGGTACCACAATAAGTATTGCAATGAGTGAGAACTGAAAAATCTCACTGAGTGGGCTGCCGGCCTCAGCAAAAACAGCCTCATCAAATTCATTAGTAACCGTTTTTTTCTTAGAGAAGAGACCCATAGTTATACAATTTTTAGTATTATACGAAATTAAAAATACGAACACAAACTTTTTGATTTTTTATTCGTATTGCGACATAAAAATTTTGTAACGTAAGTTATTGACTTTCAAAAAGTTTTACTGAAGGTATTGAAAAATAAGAAAAGAGCGATCCGACCTCCGGTCGCATCGCTGAATTATTTCTTGTACAATGGTGGTAATGTTTTATATCGTTGGACTCGGTAACCATGGGACAAAATATCAAGACACACGGCATAATGTCGGGTGGACTGTGTGTGATTATGTTCGCTCGCAAGCCGCACTGCCTGATCTGGCGCCAGATAATTCTATGAGTGGTCGGGTGACTGAGGGCAGGGTGAAGGGTCTTCAGGTGCGGATGCTTTATCCTGACACATTTATGAACAATTCAGGTTCAGCTGTATCGAAATTTGTCCCACGAAGCGAGGTGGGGAACCTGATTGTTATCCATGACGATATCGATTTGCCACTCGGTGAAATCAAGCTCGGGAAAGGCCGAGGAGACGGGGGAAATAATGGTATTAAATCAATTATTGAGAAACTTGGTACCAAGGATTTTATCCGTATTAGAGTTGGTATCGCACCCCGTAGCTTCTGGACTGGGGAAGTGAAGCGACCAAAAGGCGGTGGGCCACTCGAGCGCTTTGTCCTCAAGCCATTTACACGTAGTGAGGCAGGGAAGCTTGAGGAGGTAAAAGAGCGCGCCTACGGCGCGCTTCAAGAGATTCTCCAAAACGGTCTTGAGTCCGCGATGAATAAATATAACTAACTTTATGAAGCACAAAAAACCCGCTCATCTGAGCGGGTTTTTTGTGCCTTGTATTTTTATTACGCAGCTTCTTGAGCTTCCTTGAATGATAGCGTCATCTTCTGATCATTTGGTTCAAAGAGAGTAATCTTGAACTTGTAGACGCCACCAAGTGAGAGGGCTGCTTTGAGCTTTTCTTCTGTTTCAAATTCTGAAACATGAACGAGTCCAGCGACACCTTCTTCGATAGAAGCAAGAGCGCCATGCTTGTTGTACTTGATAACAACTGCATCAACGATTGCTCCCTTAGCGTACTTCTTACCAGCTGCTTGCCATGGGTTTTCGCGGAGTTGCTTGATTGAGAGAGAGATTTTGTCGTCTTTGACTTCAATAACCTTTACATCAACTGCATCACCAACCTTGAACATGCTCTTCGTGTCTTCGACCAGACCCCAGTCGATTTCTGAGATGTGTACGAGACCTTCAAGACCTGGTTCGAGCTTCACAAATACTCCGAAGTCTACTGCACCAGTCACTTCACCCTTTACGATAGAGCCAACTTCGTACTTAGTCATCTTTTCTCCCTTCTCTTCTTTTTCTTGGAGGCTCTTTTCAGAGAAGATAAGCTTATGTTCTTTTGGATCAGCGGTGATCATCACAACTGAAAGATGCTTACCGATGAGGTCGTTAAGGGCTGTAAGGATTTTGTCCTTGTCACCATCTGATACTCGTGGGTAGTTTTCTGCTGAAAGCTGTGAAGCAGGAAGGAATCCTTGGATACCTTGCCACTCGATGATAAGTCCGCCCTTGTTAGCTTCTTTTACAAGAAGACTCATAACGGTACCTCGCTTCACTGCTTCTTCAGCGTCAGCCCAGATGAGTGCTTGGCGAGCTTCCTTAAGAGAAAGTTCGATGTACCCATCTTCGTTTTCTGGAGTCACTACCTTTGAAGCGATAGTGTCACCAATACCCACCTTACGGAGGATGTCACGAGCGTTCATGTACTCACGACCGTAGATGATACCGGTTCCGTGCGGAAGGATATCAATGTACACGCGAGCACGACCAATCGCAGACACAGTCCCTTCTACGATTTGTCCTTCTTGTAATGGTTCTGGAGTCTGCGCCACGAAGTGATGCATGATTCCTGAAACTGTGTTTGTCTCTGACATATTATTATTCCAGCCGCCACATACGGCACATTTCTTCGTTGCTCTGCGTAAAATATTCCTCAATGTACGATGTGTACATCTCGTCATTTTTACTTGAGCTCCTCGAACTGCACTCGTCTGCGTCGGCTTCATATATGTTATTTCCGACGACACGCGTCCGCTCAACTGAGTCTCGTGGCCATGTCCATGAGAGCGGGGTTAAACGTGTGCCGCTAGAAGCTATTAATACCTGAAAGGTGGGACAAATATACCAGAATGTCAGATTTTGTCTATATAAAAACCGATCATGCTGGCCGGTGGTGGTGAGCGAAGGGGCGCACAGCCCCTTCGACCCTTGTTATTATTCCGGCAGAATACTTGGTCCGCACGGATTTATTGGTTGATGCTCCCGTCCTTCTGCTTCAGGTTCCACCTCCTCAAACATTGATCCCTCCTTGGTTTGAGGCAATTATCTTATCGTTTCAATGTGGTAAGTCAAGAAGAATAACTCCCAAGTAGGAACATCTAAAAAAGGCCAGGAGATGCGTGTGTGCAGAGCTCCGTGGCCGGTTTTTGGCCTCATATTCTGAAGCATAGAACCTATCGAGGGCTCTCGCAGCAGCAAGTACAGACCTGGTCACAGCTGTGACCGTTGGGTTGATACCAAAATAAAGCTTTGGCTGGCTTGGTGGTACGTTGTCACAGTTTAGATGTTCTTGTCTCAGATCCAATGTAGGCTACCGAAACTCATCGCCACTGATGACTATTACCACCGATTCACGATGTGAAAGAATAGCAGAATGCGTGCCTCATACTGGTCCGCTACACACTGCCAACAAAAATATAGTCTCAAGGGTAGAGTTTGTAAAGAAAGAGCCCCATCTCGATGCTCGAAAGCATGAGATGGGGCGGGGGGTGGGACGTCGTCCCTAGTGTTGCCTAAGCAACGAGGGGTCCTTAATCAGAAGGTGGACTTGAACCTCCGCAGTCTGACTGCTAGCAGAGCATACTTCGCATGGTCAGCATGCAACTGACTCCCTGTGTGCGTGAATCAGCCGACCGCGGCTATTCAGATGTTCGCCATTGCCTGGTGGATCTGCGCCGTGTGCGTGGCGCCGAGCGAGGTCATGGTCGGCGGGCTGGTCGAGTGCTGCGTCGACGGCTGGTGGAGGTTCATGGTTGGTCTCCTCAAGTTGTGCAAGGTTTACGGTTCTTCGTTCCCCTGCATTTTCGATAGTACTGGAGGAGTAATAATTTTGCAAGGATGGCTGTGAACAGCAGCAAACACGGTAGAAGACTTCACCCTAGAGCACTTACTTTTCATAGTCGTGGTTACTCCTTGAAAAACCGGCGCGCAATTTCCGTCATGATGTCGTATAATGTCACCATTATGGTTATTTCATATCACGGAGGGCAGTGTTTTAAGGTCTCATTTGGTGACACAACACTGGCGTTTAACCCAATTTCCAAAAAATCAAAACTTGAATCAACGAAGTTCGGCTCTGATGTCGCGTTTGTTAGCTTGTGGCACGACGACTTTAACGGTATCGAACAAGTAACGCATGGCAGTAAAGAACCAATTGTTATCGATACTCCTGGTGAATACGAGATGGGGAGTGTGACAGCGCGTGGATTTGGGGTAAAGACAACCTACGATAAAAAAGAGACATTCAACACGATCTATCAGGTCCAGATGGAAGATATGAACCTCTTGTTCTTAGGAGCATTGGGTGATATCGATATCGATTCAAAGATTTTGAGTGAACTATCTGATATTGATATTTTGTTTGTACCAATTGGCGGAGGAGATGTTCTGTCGGTCCCACAAGCCAGTAAACTAGCAGTCAAGCTTGAAGCGAAGCTGATTATTCCAATGCATTATGATGACGCTACATTAAAGCTTTTCTTGAAAGAAGAGGGCGAAGAAGGACTTAAGCCAGTTGATAAGCTCACAATTAAGCGCAAAGAGGTGAGCGCGATGCAGGGAGATATTGTTGTCATTAAGAGCTAGGCTATGAACTATCTCACCAAATTGCGTAAAAAACCAAAGCATGTCCGCGATAATATTGCGTTTGTAGCTGCTGGAGTGGTGACTCTGCCGGTGATGGCATACCTTGTATTTGCTGTCCATGGCCCAAAAGTAACCGGAGGGATAGCTGAGTCAGAGACTCCAAAGACGAAATTTTTTGAGACATTCACGAGTCAATTCAAAGAACAGGTAGCAGCGGTGAAAGAATCAACGTCTGTACCCGCTCCAGAGACTCCAAAGTTTCCTGCTACTGTCGATCGGGGTCCACTTGATGCAGTTCCGGTTGAACCTAAAAGCACCACGAGTGTAACTGCTCGATTTGGTGCGTTTGCGTCCACTTCTTCCTCATCACTACCGACCGAAACTATACCCACTGCTACTCGTTAATTGTGTTATACTAACCCACGTTATAAACCGACACTCGTAAGTATCTATGCCGAAAAAGACTGAAGCTAAAGAGCCTGCTGCTGCAGCACCAGAAAGAGGAATCATCGTTCAAAACATCACGGGAGAAATGGAGACAGCGTATCTTGACTACGCAATGTCGGTGATTACCTCACGAGCACTCCCGGATGTGCGTGATGGTCTCAAGCCAGTGCACCGCCGTATTTTGTACTCAATGCGTCTTAACGGGCTTACTTCAACAGCTAAGTTCAAAAAGTCTGCGACTGTCGTAGGGGATGTGCTTGGTAGTTTTCACCCACATGGTGACTCTGCCGTGTATGAATCAATGGTGAAACTTGTCCAGCCGTTTTCCACACGTTATCCACTGGTTATTGGACAGGGTAACTTTGGTTCTATCGACGGAGACTCGGCGGCTGCATATCGTTACACAGAAGCAAAAATGTCCAAGGTGGCTGAAGAACTTCTGCGTGACTTAGAGAAAGACACGGTTGATTGGCGACCAAACTTTGATGGTTCAAAGAAAGAGCCTGTTGTTCTACCAGCCGCCGTCCCAAATCTTCTCTTGATGGGCTCACTTGGTATTGCAGTGGGAATGGCGACAAATATTCCGCCACATAATCTCCGTGAGATTGCCGCAGCCGTCGCGCACCTTTCTGATAATCCGGATGCTTCAACTGACGATCTTCTTAAGTTCGTGAAAGGTCCTGATTTTCCTATGGGTGCCATTGCGTTTAACCAAAAAGACATTGCTCATGCGTACGCAAACGGTCGCGGTGGTGTTACGGTACGCGGTGAAGCTGAAATCGTTGAGGATAAGCGCGGAGCATTTTCAATTATCATTACCTCTATTCCATATCGTGTAAATAAGGCAGACCTGCAAGAGAAGATTGCTGACCTTGTGCGTGAGAAAAAGATTGAAGGTATCCGCGAAATGCGTGATGAGTCAACGAGCGATATTCGCGTCGTAATTGATCTCAAGACCGGAGCGCAACCGCAGACAGTACTCAATAAGCTGTATAAGCACACGCAGCTAGAAGATACCTTCCACTACAACATGGTGGCTTTGGTAGATGGTATTCCGCAGACGCTTTCACTTAAGACAATCCTTCAGGAGTACATTAAGCACCGCTCAGAAGTGATTCGACGTCGAACCCAATATGATTTGGGCAAGGCTCAAGACCGTGAGCATATCTTGCTTGGTCTCAAGAAAGCACTCGATCATATCGACGCTATCATTAAGCTTATTCGGGCTTCAAAGGACGTCCCAACAGCACATGCTGCCTTGATGAAGGAATTTAAGTTCTCTGCTATTCAAGCACAAGCAATTCTTGATATGCGCTTGCAGAAGTTGGCTGGTCTTGAGCGAAAGAAGATTGAAGAAGAGCTTAAAGAAGTCCAAAAACTTATTAAGGAACTTGAAGCTATTCTAAAGAGCAAGGCAAAAATGCTTGCTATCCTTAAATCAGAACTGCAAGAAGTGGCTGATAAATTTGGCGATGACAGACGAACAAAGATTGTCAAAGGGGGAGTAAAGCAACTCAATCCAGAAGATCTCATTCCTGATGAAGAAAGTGTGCTGGTGCTTACTCAGGGTGGATACGTCAAGCGTACAAATCCGTCTGAATACAAAACGCAAAAACGTGGTGGCGTTGGAGTCATTGACCTTAATACCAAAGAAGAAGATGTGGTGACTACATTACTGACGACTTCAACTCATAGTGACTTATTATTCTTCACCAATGCCGGAAAGGTATACAAGAGTAAGATGTATGAAATTCCAGAAGGTAAGCGCGCCACCAAAGGAAAGTCGATTGTGAATTTCCTCCCATTAAGTGGTGAAGAAAGAGTTACCTCTGTTCTGGCTGTGCGTAAAGAAGACTGGAGTGGTGATTGGGGTCTGATGATGTTTACGAAAGATGGTGTAGCAAAAAAGTGTGATGCGAAGGCATTTGAAGATGTGCGTCGAAGTGGTTTGATTGCTATCACCCTCAAAGATAAAGACTCACTTATCGCAGCTCGGTTTGTTGGTAAGGGTGATGAGTTATCACTGGTAACTCGAGGTGGACAGTCTATCCGCTTTAAAGAATCAGATGTTCGTCAGATGGGGCGAACCGCTGGAGGTGTTACGGCAATGAAACTCGGTAAGGGCGATGAAATCGTGTCAGCTGATGTATTCACCAAGGATGTTAAAGATAGAGAGATTCTTATTGTCACCGAAGATGGGTATGGTAAATCAACACCAGCCAAAGAGTACAAGATTCAAAACCGTGGAGGATCAGGAATTAAGACAGTAAAGGTAACCGATAAGACAGGTAAGGTGGTGTGTGGAATCGTCATTACCGCCGAAGAGCGAAAAGAAGGGGAGCTTGTGATTATGAGTAAGAAGGGGCAAGTAATTAAGCTTCCGCTCAAGGATGTTCCAACTCTCGGTCGAGATACCCAAGGAGTGCGAGTGATGAAGATGAGGGTAGGCGACTCCATCGCTAGCGTCGTATTCGTTTAAAACTCTAAAAAATTTCCCCTGGCTTCGGTATCTTCAGATAAAATATGAGTCATCGTATATCCAGATACGCCTCCTCCTATTTTTCTTCGATGCCTCGCCCAAAAAGATTTTATGAAGTTTCAGGATACCTAACTAGTTAAAAGCGACGATACCGATACGGTATCGTCGCTTTTAACATCTGGGTCCACATTATTGTGAATAACCTAGTATACTAGTGATAATGGATCCAATATCAGCAAGTAATTTTGTCATACCCGAGGTTGTAGCTTCACACTTTCATCTCAAAGAGGGAGATGTGATTGCTGATTTTGGTGCTGGCGGGGGAAACTTTTTACGTGCGCTATCTACTCGTGTTGGTGACGGAAGAGTCTATGCCTGTGAAATTCAAAAATGCTTGGTAGAAAAAATTTCACAAGAAGTACGTTCACAACACTTACATAATGTGTATCCCCTCTGGTGCGATTTAGAAGAACCGAAGGGGGTTCCTCTTAAAGACGGTGAGCTTGATGTCGGAATATTAATTAATACCTTATTCCAAATTGAAGACAAGAATGCAGTAGCTTCGGAGATCAAGCGACTTATTCGTACCGGAGGGAGACTCATGGTAATTGATTGGACCGACTCTTACGGAGGCTTGGGTCCGCACGCTACTCATATTTTCAGCGAAACGAATACTAAGAGTCTATTTGAGACAAATGGTTTTGTTTTAGAACAGACGTATCCTGCCGGAGCTCATCATTATGGATTAGCCTTTAGAAAAGTATGAAAATAAGACCATTTGAGCTTGGGTTAATCATTGTATTTTTGTTTCTTATCGTGGGTACCTTAGTGCTGCTCAAGACGTATCGAGCTAGCGATAGTAAGGAGGTACAGATCGGCCGGGTAGAAATCTGGGGTACTCTTCCAAGTGAAGGTGTCGCTACCTTGCTCCAAGAGAAAGAAGCGGCTGATGAATCGTTCAAAGACGTGGTGTATCGATACTATGAACCAGCTTCATTTAGTAACGAATTTGTGAATGCCTTAGCTGAAGGAAGAGGACCTGATGCACTACTTATCTCTAGCGAGCAACTGGTTGAACTAAGGAGCAAGCTATTACCAATTTCTTATGAAACATTTCCTCGTCGCGATATTCAAAATCAGTATGTTGACGGAGCTCAGATTTTTTCCTTGAGTGATGGCCTCTATGCGTATCCAATAATGCTTGACCCGCTCGTTCTCTATTGGAATAAAGACATGCTAGCTCAAGCCAATATGCTTGAGGCGCCGCGCACCTGGGAAGCGCTCGTAAATGAGTACGTTCCTCTTTTCACAAAGCGCGCCGCTGACCGCACGATAGAGAAAAGCGCCGTCGCGCTCGGTGAATATGGTAATGTCCAAAACGCGTTCAGTATTATTTCAACCCTTCTTCTTCAAGCAGGCACTAGTGGAGTGGTAGAGACGGACAACGATCAATATGTAATACGCCTCAATGAATCACCAGACGCACAAATCGAACCATTTCGGGTAACCGTAGATTTTTATACACGCTTTAATCGAGCAGATAATACGCTCTATTCCTGGAATCGTTCATTTTCAAGCGATCGAGACAGGTTTAGTAGTGGTGATTTAGCGCTGTACTTTGGCAAGGGAAGTGAAGCAAAAGAGCTTTCACGAATTAATCCAAACCTGAGTTTTGATATAGCTGAGATTCCACAAGGAGCGACAGCGACAGTCAGGCGAACCTACGCAAATTTTTATGGCTTGGCAGTAGTGCGAAGCTCTGACAATCTACCGGGGACAGCTCTTGTGGTGCGTGAGATTGGTAGTGCAATTAACCAAGAAAAATTAGCCCAAGTGTACAACATGGTTCCTGCCTCCCGCGCACTCGTTGCAAGAGGGAGTAATGATATCTTTGGAAGGATCACCTATAAGTCTGCTGCTATTGCGTACGGCTGGTTGAGTCCAAAACGGAGTGCCAGTGACGAAATCCTGAGTACCGCTATGCGTGATGTAGCTGAGAACCGAAGCGATACTGCCAGTGCTGTGGTGGATGCCTTGCAACGGTTTGAGATGGAGTATAATAATCAGTAGTATGAAATCAATTATTGCAATTGCTGTATGTACCTTGGTCTGGCTTCCTGTTTTAGTTTTTGCTCAAACCGAAGGAGACAGAAAAGGCGGTACACCTAACCCAACTGAAGAAGGAACAAGACAAGGTACAGCCTCAGAAAAGGGTCTTTCATACAGCCTTGAAAATCCGTTGGCCTTTGACTCAATCCAAGATTTTATTATTGCTGTCCTCAATGTGATTATCGTCTTAGCGACACCGATTGTTGTCATCTTCATCATTTTGGCAGGTTTCAAGTATGTCACAGCCCGAGGCAATGCTACTGATGTGCAAGAAGCGACCAGAGCTTTGACGTACGCCATTATCGGTGGAGTACTTATCATCGGGGCAGTGGCGATTGCAGAAATTATCAAAAACCTCGTTACCTCCTTTTCTTAGCCTATGCCAAAGACACCTAAAACATTTGGAGGCGAAGATGGTTTGGTAGATTTTATTCTTGGATTTATTAACATCTTGATTCCATTAATTTTTGGAGTAATTTTTCTCTATTTGGTAGTAAAAATAATCGACGCTTGGATCATCCATGCAGACGATGATAGTAAGCGAGAAGAGGGACGACGGATGATGATTACGGCTGTGGTAGTAATGGTGGTGATGGTTAGCGCTTGGGGAATAGTCGCCATGATACGTAATTCTATTTTCGGCTAGCCAAAAACTGAGTTTGTGGTATAATGAAGTTATTATAGTCTTAAAGATTAATCTATGAATAAGGCATCAATACTAACCATCGGTACATTCGCTTTCCTGCCTGGACTAGCGTCGGCGCAGATTACTGTAGATGGAACAGGCGGACCATTAGCAGATATGCTTCGAAATATCCTTACCTTTGGAAATGAGGTGGTGATACCATTCATTATTGGTATCGGATTCCTCATGTTCGTGTGGGGCATGCTTCAGTACTTCATCTTCGGAGGTGCAAGCGACGATTCTCGCGAGAAGGGGAAGAAACTAATGATTAGCTCAACCGTAGCTTTTGTCACCATTATCATATTCTTTGGTGCTATCAATCTCCTTACTGCTACTACAGGATTGGAAGGACAAAAGATAAAGAATGTCCCGCAGGTGACTGTCCCAAAGTAACGTTATGCACACCCCACCAGGGTGTGTTTTGTTTTCAGCCTTATAATTAAACAAACGTAGCCACGTTGTTTAACCATTACACTATTTATATGAAACGAGCAATTTATACCCTAGCAAGTTCTGCACTTTTTTTACCTCTATTCTTCGTCAATGCGCAAAATAGCGATTTTTCCTCTCAAAACGAGTTTAGAGATTTCTTGACTGAGATCCTTCAGTTCATTAACGAAACACTCATTCCGTTTATCATCGGTATTGGGTTCCTGGTATTTGTTTGGGGAATGTTTAAATACTTCATCTACGGTGGAGCTAACGATGATGAAAAAGAAAAAGGAAAGAGTCTGATGATTTATGCAACACTTGGTTTTGTTCTCATTGTTATTTTCTGGGGAGTGGTAAATTTGCTTGCAAGCAGTACCGGTTTTGACCGAGATAGCAATCGTGGTATTGAAAGAGTACCACAGGTTCCTAACATCTAAGGATACCGACAAAAACACCCACCATCAGGTGGGTGTTTTTGTGTATAGGATACACAACCTGATGTGTTCATCTGCTACGATATAGCTATGACACCACAGCAGCAAGCCGTTAAAGAAGCTTCGAGTTTTGTTGATAAGGTAAATGAAGTTATTCTATTTCCTTTCATTGCCCTCTTGTTAGGGATTGCTTTCTTGGTATTTCTTTATGGGTGCGCTGAGTATATCTTCAAGTCTGGAAATGAGTCAGCCAGAGAAGAAGGGGTAAAGCACATTACGTGGGGAATTATTGGCTTGGTAGTAATGACAACCGCGTGGGCAATTCTATCGCTTGCAACCGGCACTTTTGGACTGAGTGATGAGCTTGAGTGTGCGAACGATCCAACAGCATCAGGCTGTGCTGACGCCTTCAAACTCCCTGATACATCAATCACCACACCGCCTCCAAATTAAAAAAGATCCCTCCGCACCGAAGTGAAGAGGGACCAGAAAGAGCAGGGGAATATTGTTATGGTTTCATATTTGAAGAAAAGTCTAAAGACTATTTCTTCATCATTTCGGCAGCCTGCTCAGCTGAAACGACAGTGACCTCGACAGTGTCGTCATCGATTCCTTCCGGCCAGCGGATAGTGTCGATGACGACCAGGTTACCGCTCACGGGGTGCCACTTTGAGTGGCCCCATCGCTTGAACTCCCCCGGAAACCGGCTGTCACCGATCACATACCAAGGGTCGATGGTCATCGGCACCTTGATGAGTTGTTCATCGCACCCCTTGTGGAGCGTGAATGTGTCCCCGTACTCTTTGATCTGCTGGGTACCGGGACAGCCTCCTTCAAAGAGTCCTCCTGTTGCAGCTGCCTTTTCTGCGTACGCGTTGGCTGCATTGAGGCCGGACTTTGCGAAAGAGCCGGCTCCGTTGAACCACAGGACCGCTGCAATAGCAGCCACACCGAGGTAATACGGTAGGGCTTTCTTCAGATCGTCAGTCTTGCTCGTTCTGAGGAGATGGCCGAAGATAAGGATTACGAGAGCGACCGCTAACATTGTGGCGAAATCGGGTTCCTTGATCTCATCCCAGAACCACCAGACGAGAGCAGCTGCCAGGAGGAGACACAAGCCTCCTCCTGCCATATAGTAGTTGAGGTTTGATCCTTTCGGCTTTGCCATGCCGAGATTTCCGAGACCAGCGGCTACTCTTTGCCGGTTCTTGAAGGCAAAGAAAAGAGCTCCGGCGGCGATAACAATAAGAAGTTCAGTCATGTAATTCACTCCTGTCAATCGCCCCCTTTCTTATCAGGAGCGTCTTTCTTTTTGATCATTGCGCCGACGACGCTGGCTGCTTGAGCCAGACCATCAGCTCCAAAGATGGTTGCATTACCACCCTTGGCAATTTCACGAGCAACTTCAGCTGCTTGAACTTCAGAGCCGGTGACACCGAGGCTTTCAGCCAACCTTTTTTGACCTTCAGCACGACCGATCAGGGTCTGAGCTTCAAGGTCGCGGGCTGCCTGTGCCTCTGCTGCGCCACGTAAGGTGATGGCCTCCTTTTCTGCACCAGCAGCAGTGACTGTCGCCGTTGCGTTGAAGTGAGCTTTAGCAGCATCACGAATTGCTCTGTTGGTTTCGTGATCAAGCTCAATGGCTTTGATTCGCACATCGTGGAGTTCAATACCCCACGCGTGATCCCTTCGACCATTGTCTTCATCATTCGTACCAGTCCGCTTTTCAACAGCTCGGTACAAAATGATGTTAAGCCAACGTAAGTTGGCGATGGCTTGCGCATAACTCATACGACCGAGGTATTGCGTGGCCGTTGAAACCATCTCATCTTCGATCTGTTTGGTTGCTTCGTCGATATCTCCAATATTTCGGACGAACTGATAAATCGCCTTAGGGCTAAACCTGACGACCATGAACAACTCAGCTGTGATGCGGCTAGCGAGGCCATCGTTCGGAACGTTGGCGTTGAAGCTAACTTTCGTTCTCCTGTCTTTTGATGTAACTTCAAACTGTTCGCCAAACAACACCTCAGCTTCGTCCTTAGAAATCGAGGAGAGAAACGGTACTCGAATCGGTAGAACTTGGCCTTCGAGCTTTTGGTCGATATCCGGATCCTCGAGATTACCACGGTACACTTTCGTCGGCTCACCAGGAAACTCCCTTTGAGTAACTGTCACTTTGACCGGGTGAACTTGTATCAAACCAAGTGGAGCAAAGGTGACGCCGGAATCGACATCGCCAGCGTCCTGACCAAAGAAGATTCGAGCTGCACGCTCATCCTGCTTCACAGGATTCCACCATCTGAAAGAAAATGCCGTATAAGCGATTCCAGCATAGAGCCAGAAAAGCCATGGACGAAAGTTCTCGTTCGTCGGGACGAAGAATGAGATGATAAGGCCGACAATGAAGATGCCGAATGCAATCAGGGTCGCCTTTTTGATATTCGTGTTCATAACAATATTCCTCTGTCAATTGGGCGTTAAAGCCCGTGAATCTTATTAGGGGACTTTCCCCCTCATATGATTATATTAGCACAAAATTGACTAAAAGTCAATAAGAATGAGGTATTTTTAACCTTGATTTATAAGGTTATTTGGAGGTAAGATAGTGCATTATGGTATCTGGACTCAAAAGAGATCTTCGTAGTCGGGAAGAGAAGTTGCAAGCGGCGAAAGCAGACACTCGTCCGCGTACGACTCTATCTTTTTACCGGTATGTTCGGATTGTCGATCCGGCTGAGTTTCGTGCCCGACTTTTACGTAAGTGGAGTGAGCTCGGGTGTCTTGGGCGTATCTATGTTGCGAGCGAAGGCATCAATGCGCAAATGAACGTTTTGACTGAACGGTGGGATGAGTTCGATATGTGGGTACAAGCGCAACCAGAATTACACGGAGTCCCGTACAAGATTGCGGTCGAAGAAGTAGTACCGTCGTTTTTCAAACTAGCGATTAAGATCAAAGATAAAATTGTGGCTGATGGACTCGATGATGCTTCGTTTGATGTCACAAATACCGGGGCGTACCTTACAGCCCGCGAGATGAACGAGTACATCGCTGATCCTGAGGCAATTGTCGTTGATATGCGCAATAACTACGAGAGTGAGATTGGTCACTTTGAAGGAGCGATTACGCCAAACGTGGTCACGTTTCGTGATGAATTGAAGCAAACGCCTGAGCTTTTAAAGATTCATAAGAACAAAAAAATTGCCTTGTATTGCACTGGTGGGATTCGTTGCGAGAAAGCCAGCGCCTGGCTCAAACACAATGGCTTTACCGACGTGAGACACCTCAAGGGGGGTATTATCGACTACGCAAGACAAGTGAAAGAAGAGGGGCTTCAAAATAAATTTAAAGGGAAGAACTTTGTGTTTGATGAACGGCTAGGGGAGCGGATTGGAGAGGAGATTATTTCTCACTGTCATTTGTGTAAGAAAGAGAAGTCAGATACACACTATCACTGCAAGAATCAGATTTGCCACACGCTTTTTATTGGCTGTGAGACGTGTATAGAGAAAAAGCAAGGGTACTGTACGACCACTTGTCGACTGTCTGATAAGCTACCAGCAAAACAAAAGAAAGTATTGGCACGATACTACAATCAACTGATTCGAAAGCGTCAGAAATTTGCGAAGACAAGATTGATGGGGGTGTAATTACAAAACCCGACCATAAAATGGTCGGGTTTTGTTTTGTGCGTGAGAGAGGACTCGAACCTCCACGGATTGCTCCATCGGTTCCTAAGACCGACGCGGCTACCATTACGCCACTCACGCATTACTACAAGCCCATTATTTTTGAAGCAATAATTCTCTTGCGTTCTAAACAGGGTAGTCCAGTAGCATAATACAGTTTGGGTAGTAATTGCAAGGTGTCTGTTTTTGAGAAGGTTAGTATGTATACACGAGAGGATTTTTTATTAAGAACTGAACCTTTTTTAACTCCACATAGTCTACGAGTCTCTGTAAGTAAAAGTTCTAAAAATAGCTTACTGGCGCTGCCAATGCGCACCCTCACTTGGAGTCGTTTACTCTCAGGATGGCTGTAAATATTTATACATCCATCACCATCAATTACACCCCTGAGAAAATCTGGGAAGAATTCATCTGGCACTTGTACGGAAGTTATGGTAGTAGATTTATTTGGAGTGATACCTATGGAGTCTAGAAACTCAACAAATCTCACATCACCAAATTGTAAGACAAAATATTTTTTATCTTTTTCGCCACCACGAGCCTTTACTCCAATTTTATTCCCGAGACTGAGTATGGTTTTTATATTCTGGAGCATCTCACAATCTTTTGAAGTAATGTTTATATGTCTTAGATTTGGAGAAACATTGCCATCGCTGGCAATTACACCAACGGCGTAGGCTAGGTTAGAGGACCAGTTGATGTCGACTTTTTCTTGCCTAGGCTTTGCCATCAGTAAAGTATACTAAAACATATTGTGTCTGCCATTAGATAATTCACAAGTACCCAATCACTTGAATTGTATCTTTATCTGAGTTACACTCTTGCGAACCAACATATCCGCCTTTAGCTCAGTTGGTAGAGCAGCTCGCTCTTAACGAGACGGTCCAAGGTTCGAGTCCTTGAAGGCGGACAAAACAAGAAAAACCCCGAAAGGGGTTTTCTTATTATCTCTAAAAACCTCCGGCTTCAGCCGGAGTGTACGTTTGAAGGCAACGCATATACTAAAGCCGGGCGGCAGCCCGGCTTTAGTAATAACTATTTAATACGTATGCGCAAACGT
>JAIYEC010000054.1 GCA_027487145.1 bacterium
CGTTGCAGTGTCGATGATTTGCTTGACTGAAGCATCAAGAATTTTGTGCTCGTATGCTTGCACACGAATACGCAATTTATTGATGGTGCCAGCTGCTGTTTTATCGGTAGCCATAGTAATAAGTGCAGTCTTAAAGTTCCAAGTGGAAAGTAGAAAGTAATACTTTCTACTTTTAACTTTTTACTTGAAGATTATTGCTACGCAATAATCTTAGTTACAACACCCGCTCCTACAGTCTTTCCTCCTTCACGAATCGCGAAGTTAGTCTGTTCTTCAAGCGCTACTGGAGCTACAAGCTTTACCTTGAAGGTAGCAGTGTCTCCTGGCATAACCATTTCAGTTCCTTCAGCGAGAGTTACGTCTCCCGTTACGTCAGTTGTACGGATGTAGAACTGTGGCTTGTAGCCTGAGAAGAATGGTGTGTGACGACCTCCTTCATCCTTTGAAAGTACGTATACTTCAGCTTCAAATTCTGAGTGTGGTGTTACTGAACCCTTCTTTGCAAGCACCTGACCTCGGTGTACATCTTCCTTCTTGGTACCACGGAGGAGAATACCTGCGTTGTCTCCAGCCTGAGCTCGGTCGAGCTGCTTGTTGAACATTTCAACTCCGGTAACGGTAGTGTTTGCAGTATCCTTGATACCAACAATTTCTACTTCTTCACCCACCTTTACTGCTCCACGTTCAACACGACCTGTTACTACAGTACCGCGTCCTTCAATTGAGAAGATGTCTTCAATTGGCATCAAAAACGGCTTGTCGAGATCACGAACTGGTGTTGGGAAGTATGAGTCCATTGCATCAACGAGATCGATTACCTTAGCTTGGTATGTTGCGTCTCCTTCGAGTGCCTTAAGACCTGAACCGTGGATGATTGGAGCGTTAGCACCATCGTATCCGTTTGCAGTAAGGAGTTCTCGGAGTTCTTCTTCTACAAGCATGAGCATTTCCTCATCGTCGACCATGTCGCACTTGTTGAGGAATACGATGATGTTAGGTACACCAACCTGCTTTGCAAGAAGTACGTGCTCACGTGTTTGTGGCATTGCTCCGTCAGTTGCTGCTACTACGAGTACAGCACCATCCATCTGGGCAGCACCAGTAATCATGTTCTTGATGTAGTCAGCGTGTCCTGGCGCGTCGATGTGCGCGTAGTGACGATTTGGAGTTTCGTACTCTGAGTGTGAGAGAGAAATTGTAATACCTCGGGCCTTTTCTTCTGGGGCCTTATCGATATCTTCTACAGCCTTAACGTTAGCTGTGTAACCTTCACCCTTCGCCTTAAGCGTAGTGAGGATAGCTGCAGTCAATGTAGTCTTACCATGGTCAACGTGACCAATAGTTCCTACGTTAATGTGCGGCTTTGAACGATCAAATGCATCTGCCATAAAATACTTTAATTAGTATGTAGATAATAAACCGCACACAAACACAGTAGCTGTGTAGTGAGTGTGCAAACACTGCGGCACGAGAACGGTGCGCGGTGTTTGAACACTGACGTGTGAAAGAGCATTGTATTTTCTCTCCTCACAGAACGAGTCTGTGGCGGTGGCGCTATAGTACCAGAGTATCCTGGTTTTGCAAGATTTAGGGTCAGGCTGGAAAAATACTAGAAAAAAACCGGCCCCTTCAGGGCCGGTTTTTTAATTTGATTTATATTTAACTGACTAGTCGTCTGCGTATTCCTTCCCACAAGTCACTAAGTATATTAGTTCGCTACGCTCCTAATCTACCAAGTGCTCGCGGGCCCGGCTCGCTGGTTCGTCGCCCCAAGAAATGAGCTCCTCACATCGCTCCGCCTTTAAGGAACCCTCAGACTAGTCGTCTGCGTATTCCTTAAGCGCAGGTTACTAAGTGTTCTCGTGGCTGCGCCACTGCGAGCACTAAGTACCTGCTGCCCCGGCTCGTGGTTCGTCGTGGCAGGAAACAGCCACTCCTCACATCACTCCGCCTCGTACGAGCGTCGACGACTATTCGTCGTCTTCTGTCGCTCGTACGCCGCGGGTCTTCTTGATTTCAGCTGACACGTTTGGTGGTACCGCTTCGTAGTGATCGAATTCCATTGTCATAGACGCGCGACCTTGGGTCATTGAACGAAGTGTATTGGTATACCCAAAGAGTTCTGAGAGTGGCACTTTCGCTCGGATGATAGTCTTGCCTCCAAGCTCTTCCGTACCTTCTACCTGACCACGCTTTGAAGCGATGCTACCGTTAATATCACCCATATACTGCTCTGGTGTTCGTACTTCAACCTTCATGATTGGTTCAAGGATAACTGCGTTAGCCTTTTTAGCCGCTTCCTTAAAAGCGTTGATGGCAGCCAACCGGAAGGCGATTTCTGAAGAGTCTACATCGTGGTATGAACCATCAAAGAGCTCGACTGAAATATCTTCCATCTTGTAGCCAGCCACGAAACCTCGAGCCATCGCTTCTTTTGCTCCCTTTGCAACTGCCGGGATGTATTCTCCAGGAACTACACCTCCCTTGATATTGTTGACGAATTCAAAGTGGTCTTCACGGGTGATGTTCTTAGCCACTTTTTCATCTTCACCCTCAGCATTCTTAGCAAGCGCTTCAAGTGGCTTGATGCGAATCTTCACGTGACCGTACTGTCCACGACCTCCTGATTGCTTCACGTACTTGTACTCAGCCTCAGCAGCATTCTGGATAGTTTCTCGGTACGCTACCTGTGGTGCACCGATGTTAGCCTCAACTCCGAATTCACGCTTCATACGATCAACGATGATATCAAGGTGAAGTTCACCCATACCAGCAATGATAGTTTCAGCTGTCTCTTCATCAGTAGATACTTTGAACGTTGGGTCCTCATCTGAAAGACGCTTGAGCGCAACACCCATCTTTTCTTGGTCGTTCTTAGTTTTTGGTTCTACACGAACAGCTACCACTGGTTCTGGGAAGGTAATTTGCTCAAGCGCAATTGGCTGCTTTTCATCACAGAGTGTATGTGATGTCTTCACTTCCTTGATTCCTACGGCTGCAGCAATTTCTCCAGCGTATACTTCTTCAATTTCGGTTCGCTTGTCAGCCATCAGTCGTACGATACGACCAACTCGTTCTTTGTTTCCGGTTGAAGCGTTGAGAATGTATGAACCTGACTTCAACGTACCTGAGTACACACGGAAGAAGGCGAGCTGTCCAACGAACTTATCGTCCTGGAGCTTGAATACGAGAGCTGAAAGTGGTTCAGCATCATCAGGCTTTCGAGTAACGACTTTTGTTTCGTCGTCTGGATCAGTTCCAGTAGTGTCTGGAAGATCAAGCGGTGATGGGAGGTAGTCTACCACCGCGTCGAGAACGAGCTGCACTCCAATGTTTCGAAGCGCTGTACCAGTGAGAATTGGGAAAATTTCGTTAGCAATCACAGCCTTGCGAAGAGTCTTCTTAAGATCTTCTACGCTTGGTTCTGCGCCACCAAAGAAGGCTTCCATGAGCACGTCGTCGTGAGCCACAATCGCTTCAATCATTTCTGCTCGCCACTTCTTGGCTTCTTCTAAAAGCTCTGCTGGGATTTCTTCTTCTGTTACGTCCATTCCCATTTCACCCCCGAAGCGGTATGCCTTCATAGTGATGAGGTCAATCACACCCTTCATGGTGTCTTCAGCTCCAATTGGAATTTGGATTCGAACCGCCTTCTTTGAAAGACGATCATGAATGGATTTTACTGATGCATCAAAGTCAGCTCCAAGCTTATCCATCTTATTGATGAAACAGAGTCGTGGTACGTTTGCTTCGTCAGCATACCCCCAGTTTGTTTCAGTCTGTGGTTCTACTCCAGCTGCGCCGTCAAATACAACTACCGCACCATCAAGTACACGCATAGAACGCTTTACCTCAGCGGTGAAGTCGATGTGACCTGGAGTGTCGATGATGTTGAAGTTGTACATCTTAGACTTGTCCTTGCGGTCAGTCTCCATGGTCTTAGACCAGTTACAAGAAATAGCCGCAGCAGTAATAGTAATACCGCGCTCACGTTCTTGTTCCATCCAGTCAGTGACGGTAGCACCATCGTGCACCTCACCGATCTTGTGACTCATACCGGTGTAGAAAAGTACACGTTCTGAAGTTGTTGTTTTACCAGCATCGACGTGCGCAACAATACCGAAGTTTCGCATGCGGTCGATTGGGAATTCTCGTGCCATAAAATAATAAGTTACCTATATATGTGTGATTAATAATAGTACCTCCCTAGTGCGTTCACACTCTTCGCAGTAGAAAAAATAGCCTGACGGCTAATCGGCGATACTATACGGTATAAAGCTAAAAACAGCAATGTGATAGGTGTTTTAGTTTGACCTAAAAGATATTGTGTGCTATAGTTTTTATAGGTACTTCTTTGACGTCTACGGTCAACTTCACAAAAACAGGGGGTCATTATGACACGCATTCGCACTTCCTTCATTGCTATCTTTGTAGCAATCATCCTCGCAGTCGCATCGTTAGTGTTAATCAACTACCAAAAGCGGCCCGAGCCTCAAAATTGGCTCACCGGTGAGGTAAGCTTGAAAGGTGGTGAACTCACGCGACCCATCCAGGCTCGTCAGTACGCCGAAGAGCTCGGGCTGACGTTCGTGACCGACGAAGCAACGCGGGACGATCTCATTGACGACGAAGTGTTGGTGCCTCTTGAAGGCACTTACATCGAATTGTCTGATGTGTCACAACCCTATGTGCTACCGATCACACTACAATTCGTCACTCGGCTTTCACAGCAGTACGCCGCGCAGGGTTGCGGCAAACTGGTTGTCACAAGTGCGCTTCGGCTCACACGTGACCAACCGAGTAACGCCTCACCCAACTCGGTGCATCCAACCGGTATGGCGGTCGACTTCAGAATTCCGCGCCAAGCGGCCTGCAACACTTGGTTGCGCAACACCCTATCGGCGATTGAAGCTAATCAGCGGGTTGATAGCACCAGGGAAGCTGGTCCGCCCCACCTCCATGCCGTGGTCGTTACTGAAAGCTACGCCCAGTATCTTCAGGAACGCCCGGTCGATGTGGAGGATCCGGAGCTTCGAGCACTCACCCTCGCTCTCTATTATGAAGGAGCGATTGCTGAACCGAAGGAAGGTCTTGCAGCGATTGCAGCGGTCATCAGAAACCGTGTTCGCTCTAAAGATTTCCCCGACACTATCCTCGAGGTAACAGCTGAGGGTGCTGCCGGACGGACCAATGGCGGCTGTCAGTTCTCGTACATGTGCGATGGACAGCTGGAGAGCATTGAGGTGCTTTGCCAGCTCCATCCAAACGACATGGCGACGTACTGGGGGCCGAGCTGGTGGGACAAGCTCTGGAAAGATGATCGTACACCGTGTCAACGGCGATGGGATCGGATGCTGGAATATGCTGAAGATTTCATCAATGATACGGATGATCCAACCGGAGGTGCGGTTCTGTATTACGCTGGGCCGCCGCCCTACTGGGCAAAACCAGACATGGTTCCAAGTTCGATCCGTCGGATTGGCAACCATACGTTTGGCCAGTCGCGTTGGCTCGGGGAAGACATTCGGTAATGTTTTAACCGACAATATTTGGTGGCTGGAACTCAATGCGAGTTCCAGCCGCTTTTTTATTTTACAAACATCGAGACTTTGATATTATAATTAGAATGTTACAGACATACACAGCTTATTGTTTTTGGTGGTTTAGCACGCGAGAAGCTCGGGCTGTGTTGGTGACTATCTAAACCCAACAAAACAAAAGCCGCGAGTTTCTCTCGAAACTCGCGGCTTTTGTTAGCCGAAGCGACGCCAGAACTACTTCTCGCCTCACTTCGACTCGCAATCACGCGAGTCGATTACTACCTCTGGAGGATGAGTATGTACTTTGAAGACCGTGGCGGTACCGGAAAAGAATCCGACGCCTCCACCCCATCAACCACTTCACCTATATGGTCTGAAGATAGGCTTCGGTCTACGCTTATATCACGTGGAGTCTGGTCAACGAGTCTGCCTGGAAACCTTGAGCACTGGTACCCGCAAGTGCTCGCTGATGTTCAAGCAGGCACCTATACGTTTGAGAAATTCGTTGAAGAATTCGCCAATCATGAAACGTTTCATTTTGGGGAAACTCTCGAACGATTGCGCGAACCAGCCAGCACTGCGGAAGAACCGGAGGAAGAGACTGAAGGTGGTGGTTGGCTTGATGGCTATATGAGCTAAAGAGCCTCACAAAAGGCGCGCCCTCGGCGCGCCTTTTCCCTTACCACCCTAACTTTTTCATCGCTTCAAACACCCGTTTGAAGCCAGCAAGGTTTGCCCCTTTGACATAATCAATTTCTTTATTTGTTTGCCCGTTCTCAACACATAACTGATGAATATTCTTCATGATGTCACGCAACTCGCTGTCGACTCGCTCCCGTGACCATGGATAGTGCGAAGCGTGTTGCGTCATCTCAAGTCCAGAGACCGCGACTCCTCCCGCGTTAGCCGCCTTCCCTGGTGCAAAGGGAATACCAGCTTCGCGTACCACGAGTGCAGCTTCTAGTGTTAATGGCATATTGGCTCCTTCGACAATCAGCTTCGCACTTTTTACCATCGCCCTAGCGTCATCTCCACTTACTTCATTTTGCGTTGCACAAGGGAAATACATATCCGCTGTAACAACCTGCCATAGTGAACCAGCTTTGTATGTAACGTGTGGCAGAGTTACAGCGTCGAGATTCTGTCCGGACTTTTTCACGTTCATAATTTCAGAAATCTCATCTTCAGAAAAACCGGTCTCCTTATACATATAGCCACCCCGATCAGAGAGTGTTACCACAATCGCTCCAAGCTCAATTAATTTACGAGCAGTGAACTCCGCCACATTACCTGACCCAGATACCGCCGCTGTCATACCAGCGAGCGTAAACCCATGGTGGGCGGCTACCGCTTCGGCAAAATACACAATACCGTGACCAGTTGCTTCAGTTCGACCAAGCGAACCACCAAAGAGCGGGTCTTTCCCGGTGAGCGTTCCTTCGTTGCTATTGGTGATTTGTTTGTACATACCGTACAAATACCCAATCTCCCGACCACCGACACCGATGTCTCCCGCTGGTACATCTCGATCTATTCCAATGTGTCGATACAGCTCCAGCATGAAGGCTCTACAAAACGAACGAATTTCGTTATCACTCTTCCCTTTCGGATTAAAATCACTACCTCCTTTTCCTGCTCCAAGTGGTAACCCCGTCAGTGCGTTCTTAAACATTTGCTCAAAGCCAAGAAACTTCAAGACGTCGAGATTTACTGAAGGATCAAAACGAAGTCCACCTTTGTACGGGCCAAGTGCCGAATTAAACTGCACCCGATACCCAACATTAGTCTGCATTACTCCCGCATCATCAACCCAATCTACGCGAAAGGTAATAATTCGCTCTGGAACTAATAGTCGCTCCAGGAGACGGTACTCAAAGTCTCCAGCAGAGATAGATTGAAGATACGTGTCAACGCTAGCTAGAAGCTCTTTAGCAGCTTGAAGAAAGGTGGGCTCATACTGATACGTGCTGCTTAGTCGCTCAAAAATTTTGGTTGTACTCATATACGTTATTACTCACATTCTATCTAATAATTTCCTTCGTAACTCTTTCTCCATGCATTAGAAAACAAGAATATGTCTCTTGGAAGCGTGGCTCGATCGCATATTGATAGATAGAGACAGTACATACATAAAAAGCGGCGTGGTGCCGCTTTTTTATTTTGGAAGTTTATCTTTCTTTGGTTTCTTTACCTCTTTTCGTCTATCCATTCCTTTTGCCATATCAATATCATTTATACACCTTAGTATAACAGCCAATTATACTAGATATTCAATGGTGTAAAACTATCTGCAGGCCCCGTTAGGGGACATATACTTAGTGTATATGTTCAACCTTCCCTTGGCGCAAATGCTCATGGCAAGTGTCATTGCTGGCATTATAGGTGTTAGTGGTTTTCTCCTCAGTGCTACTGTCAGCACACCAGCGGTAGGGGTAACCCTTGAACCAACCAGTGGTGTAAGGACTGTTGGTGAAACATTTGTTACAACCCTGGTAGTCCGAAGTTCAATTCCAGTAAACGCCTTTCGAGGTCTCCTTGTTTTTGATACTGAAAAACTTGAGATTCAATCAATTTCCTATAACACCTCAATTGCAAACCTTTGGGCTGAGGAACCGTGGTACAGCAATGGTGCCGGGACAATTAACTTCACCGGTGGAACTACAGCATCAGGTGGATTTACCGGAGAAGGCACCCTCATCACTGTTACCTTTGTCGCCAAGACAGCTGGTAGCGCAACTATTAGCTTAGCTGATATGCAAGTACTCCAACATGATGGACTCGGGACTGAGGCAACACTTGCAACACCAATTGATACAATTCTTTCATTGGAGTCACCGCAACTCTCAAGCGAAACTATGCTACAAACCTCGGTTGAAGGGCCAACGGTAATGATTATGAGTAACATAAAAACTCGCGATCTCAACGGAGACGGGAAACAGACCATGGCTGACGTCAGTGTCTTTATGGTTGATATTATTTCAAAAAATCCTCGTTCTGATCTAAACGAGGATGGCGTAGTCAACTTAGCTGATTTAAGTATTCTTACTCAGTAACACAGGCTCCTTCGGTATATTCTGTAACACTATTCTCACTACACGCTTCACAGCTATTGCCAAACGTCTTTGGTATCGGTTCACACGGCGTGGTCACACACTGTATCTGGACTGAAGCACAGACCGGTTGATAGATTTCAATACAGGCTTCAGCTCGCTTTTGCTCTGAGGTACAAGTAACTGTCTTAGGCGTGGAAGAAGCATTTTTACATGCAGCGAACTCGCAGTTTGGACCGATTCGTCCAACGTATGACCCATCCGGACATACCTTTGCATCCATGGTACACGCAGTGAACTCTTCAGTACTAGTTGCGGTATCGACAGAATCATCGGTTGCTATTCCAATTATATGAGAAAAGATTTCTTCACTTGAACTAGCCAACAAATTAACCCCGGTTCGGCTACTATAGTTTTTGAGAAACAAGGCAAAGCCTGCCTCGGATAGATCTGAGGCAGCCGCGGTATCAATCTGTTCGCCGTTTTTATAAGAAAGGACATTTTCAGTAAAGACATACTGTCCCACAATGGCTTCAGCCCCATTGAAGTCTACTTCTTCGATAACTGGAAATTGTTCTAGTAACAAATATGGCGAGAGTCCGTCTGTCACAACTTCTCTCTTTTTCAGTTCTGCCTTTAATGCCTGTTCGATCTCTGTCTGTTTTTGTGACAAAGAAGTAATAATTGGTTCAGGTTCGGGGACTGAGTCAATCTCAAACGTAAACACCACAGCCATAAGAAGTCCTAACCCCACTCCAGCTGCTAGAACCAGGCACGCCATTATGAAACGTTGTGTTTTTAACATAGCTCTATCATGTAACGTTCTTGCTGGTTACACAAGAGTCACCTGTTCTCATAGCCTTCTAACTTCTGCTACAATACAGCCATGAAAGAAGAGCTTGATGAAGATATCTTGGAGACTGGGTACGATAAAGACGAAACTCAGCAACAGCGACTCATTACAGTTTTGGGTGAACTTGAAGATGAAGTCGAAAAACAAAATTCGTGGAAACACGTATTCATCAGAGGTGCCCTCTATGGTCTTGGTACGGTTTTGGGAGCAACCCTGTTGTTGGCAATACTTGGAAGTATAGTAGCCCTAGCGGTGGATGCACTTGGTATTGCAAACGTTCCATACCTAGGTGACTTTGTTCGAAACATCGTGGTGGAACAACTCAATCAGCAGTAGTTTCTGCTTTCGGGGCAGGGCTTTAATAGCACATTCTCGCTTAAGCGCCTCACTCCTTGTCTCGCATACTTCAGTGTACACAAGTGAAACTGGTCTGCGACCTCGCGTATACCGCGCGCCCGCTTTTGTATTTATCTCCCCATTGTGTTCCTTGAGACGTTTCTCAACATTAGTGGCATAACCAGTATACAGACTTTTGTCAGCGCAGCGGATTATGTATACGTAATGACTCATAGCTCAATTATAGAACAAAGGCCGGTCCTTCGCTTTGCGAAGGACCGGCCTTTATCATTTGTTACTTCTTCGGTTTTAGCTTATTCAAATCAAGTGTCTCATCAATCCGAATCTGCTCGACGAAGTCTGGTACGTGAGATACCAAGATCATTGCTCCCTTATACTCATTGAGTGCTTGGGCAATAATTGGAATATGCCGGAAGTTAATGTGGTTGGTCGGCTCGTCGAGAATCAAGAGACCTGGTCGCTCCATAGTGAGTTTGGCAAACGCTACCAGACCCTTCTGTCCTTCAGACAAATTCCCCACCTTCACCTTCATCACATCACCAAACAGGAGGAAGCCTGCTGCGATAGAGCGCATTTTTTCTTCAAGTTTTTCAGGCATCGAATCCATGAGTGTCTCAAATACAGACTTATCAAATTCAAGATTTGAGAAGTCTTGTCGGTAGTACCCAATCTTCACGTCAGATGACACGTGCTCACCCTTGGCGTGTCCGGTAGCAAGTCGTTCAAGGAGTGTCGTCTTTCCAATTCCATTGGGACCAATGATTTGCAAATGGTTTCCGCGCTTCAAGACCACCTCACACTCCACTTCCTTTGGTTCATGATTCCTAATCACCGTGAGTGAATCAATACGGACCACTTCAAGTGGAATATCTTCGTGTGGTTCGATAGTAAAGGGACGGATAGCTTTATCTTCTCGCCTGACATCTACCTTATTTTCTTCATACTCTTCAATTTCCTCACGCAGACGCTTTGCGACCAGACGCATCTTTCCTCCCTTATCAGCGAAGTAGTTTACCTTATCCTTGTTAGCCTGAATCTCTTTTGCCATCTGTGCGTTCTGTCGCTTTTCTTTTTCTACCTGCGCCGCAATATCTTTGACCACCGCATGATAGTTGCCATTGTATTGCTCTACCTGGTGACGTTGTACATTGAGGTATAACACGCCGTGGGTGAAGGCGTTTAGGAAATCAGCATCGTGAGAAATAACCAACACTGTCTTGCGGTACTCGCGGAGAAATTCAGTGAGATGATCAATACCGGCTGTATCAAGATTGTTAGTCGGCTCATCAAGTAAGAGCACGTCTGGTTCTTGAATCAGAGCCTGAGCTAACAAGAGTCGCGCTTGTTGCCCGCCAGAGAAACTACCAACGATTCGCTCTTTAAAAGACTCTTTTTGTTTATCGCTTGGTGAGAGGTTCACAATCGCCAAGACTTCGTCAATCTTAGGATCAATGTTATAGATCTTCTCACAGAAACAACTTTCAAAAAATTCGCGAACGGTAAGAGAAAGCTCTTCTCGAGGAATGATCTGTCGTGAGACGGCAATAGTGGTACGAGGCTCAATATTGATGTTACCTTCGTCTGGTTGTAAGGCTCCTGTGATGAGCGAAAAGATAGTCGACTTCCCGGCGCCATTTTGCCCCATCAACGTTAGCTTGGCTCCACGACGAACCACGAAGTTAGCCTCCTTAAGGATTGGACGAGTAATGTTGTATTCGTATGAAACATCTTTAAATACAATGATTCCTTCTGCACGTGACATAGTGCGCCAACTCTACACTATTTTTAGCAATAAGAAAACGCGGATGAGCCAAGGCCCATCCGCGTTTTCTTTTTTTTAGTTTGAAAAGAGAACAGGAATCTCAACCGCATCATCATTCTCAGGTAAGCCTGATGGATTATCTTTTTTGAAGATGAGCGACCCTCGCTTCATAAATACCTCATCCCCCTCCTTGTATGGCGAGGTAAATTCAAGTGTCCCGGTAAATGGTACAAATTCTTCAGTCATCCACTCACCATCGGCGGTGACAAACCCTTCCGCGATAATCAGTCCATCCCAATTAACGAGTGTCACTGGTGCACCGCCTTCAAAAAACCAATTTCCTCTCGCTTGTCCACGAAGCGTAAGTGGGCTTGTAATCACTTCCATCCCAGCCGGACTCTCAACCACGATCACATCCGCCTTAGCATCAATCTCAGCTTGTACATCAGCTGGCACGGTCGGGGCCGGACAGACAAACTCACAATTTGGACCGGTTCGTCCTACAAATAATCCATCCGGACACTGCATTGCGTCAGCCGGACAAACAGCTTCAGTGGTAGAAGTTGCGGTTACATCAGCTGGCGCTTCGGCTACCGGCATCAGGTAGTGGGTAGCAGTGGCAACGATACCGAGGACAACTGCAAACGCGATGATGACGTAGAGAATTCGATTACTCATATAAGAAAAGTATAGCAAACTCTATGTAACAAGGGCATCAATTTTTGCGGATGCTTCATCAATAGATAGGCACAGATTCGCTCGATCCATAACCTTCTCTCCTGTTTCATCTAGTTCAATATTGGAATATGTTTTTACAAACTCTCGGAGTGCATCTAGTCGCACAGTGGTTGATTTTGTTTCAAGAATCGAACAAAGCTCGTCATACATCTCCTCTCCGTACACCTCACTCGTATGCTGCCTGACTTCTACTCCTTCGTTCATAGGTATAGTTTTAGATTAGATTGCTATATGAATATTGTACCGTAGCTATCTGCCCTATACGCTTGCGCTCAATCAGCTTTTGTATCTTATTTATAAAAAATGCCGCGCGAACTATTGTCCGCGCGGCCACTCTTCCGCTGAGTCTGCAGTGCTGTAGGGATGTCCAGGCGATGCCCGAGAAATCTCCCCCACAATACGGGTGTAGGTTGGCAAGAACCTTCTCATGTACTCTCGGATATCTCTGAGAAGCGGCAACACATCAGATACCTCAGCTTGTTCCAAGAACTGAATGAGAGTATCGCAGTAGGATAAAACAGCGACACAATCATACAAGTCATTTTCATTGCGCTTAATTTGCTGAAATTCTAAAAACAACTGCTTTACGGTCGTGATTTCAGCTTTGCTTTCTTTTGAACACCCCAACAGTAGGAGGCGCTCAAGCATTGGGTCGTAGATACCCATACTATCCTCCACGATTGGTTTACAATTCAAATTATATTATACAACAAATATAATATAATTGCAATATGTCGCAGGTACTCGCATCTTACGCTTGCGCTCTATCAGCTTTTGTATCTTATTTATAAAAAATACCCCGCGAACCTTACGATTCGCGTGGCACTTCCATCCTGGCCATGAATTCAAGTGGTAACTCAACGAACCTTTGAGTAAAACCAAAAAACGCTGTTGCAAACCATATCTGGAAATCTCGATACTTCGGATTATACCGAAAGACGACTTGAATGACATCTTGCGGAAAGAAAGTTATTCGAACGATCGTGTTACGACTTGTTGACAAGATAGCCACTTGACCTTTTCTCTTATACTTGAGCGACACCTCCTCGAGCAGTAGCTCTTCAAGAAATTGCCTCAAATCATGCAGTCGAGGCAAGTAATGTTGCAATTCGACCTGGTAAACGAACAAAGACGAATACCACTCATCAAATTGCCGAAATCTGCATTCAAGCCAGATACTCTTGTGGTGCAACCACCGGCACAAAGACCAACGAGATTTTTTCATCCCACTTCCCCTTTCCAAACCGTACTCTATAGGAATGTGTGAAAATTGCAATTAAGAAAGATATCTATATAGTACAGGGAGATAGCAACCGCGAGGAGATCCTTCAATGACCGACTCTGCAGCCGATATCGATGCGTTGTTCAATATTCTCGAAAGAGAAATACAAGAACTCCGAGAGCTGAGCCCTGAACACGAACTTCTTAAGTTCGCTGGGCCGGTACTCGAAAATGAAGACTGGATAACCGAAGTCCATCTAGACTTCCTCAACCGCTTCAACCCAACTGGGCAAGCTTCGTGGGCTAGGCAGCGTAGGAACTACCTCGTCGAGATTCGTCGAGCACTCGGTCGAATTCCTGATGTGCAACCGGCAGCTACGTCTGCACCGCCTGATTCTCAGATAGAGCAAGAAGACATCCCGTTCTAGACCTCACCATGCAGAGCCCTCGTCGCTTCACCGCGGCGAGGGCTCAACTTTTTATATAAAACAGCAATGCCAGATGCTCTAAATCGCCGAGAGGATTTGGTCTTTAGAAGTTGAAGCAATCAGAGCTTTCTTTTATTCAGGTGTAGACTTTTTAATTCTTTATGATGAGGTATTTTATTATAAAAGCTGGCTTTTCTTTTTTTGAAACTCTTCGTCAGTGATGTGACCTTTTTCTTTTAAAAGCGCGTATTTTTCAAGCTCTTCAACGGAAGTAATCTTATCATTAACTGTATTGGGAGATTGATCACCATATCTATTTTGAAAATCCTGATCCTTCATCATCAAGAATCTAACAACATCGACGAGAGCTATGATGGCTGGAATAAAAGTCCAGAAGAAAATCAACATTAAAATTGCAGATTTCATTCTTCCTAAATAAAATCGATGTACACCAAAACCTCCGAGAAACAAAGCGAGAATAATTGCAACACCGCGACTTTTTGTATTTTGCATGAATTAATTAAAAAATTAGTATAATTATTGTATCAGGTAAATGTATTTTTTGACTGTATTTATGCTGCCAGCAGTTACCAGCCGACTGAATTCTTTTGAGAAATAAGAAATACAAAATTTCTAAACCCAAATTTGAGATGAATCACGCGAAGCATAAGAAAAAAGACCCGACTGGGACCTAAGTCCAGGGAGGGTCTTTTTTCGTAGTGCGACAAAGTGAGTCGCTCTAATTTGGGTCTGTTACCAAGCGAAGTGGGCAAACGCACGATTAGCCTCAGCCATCTTATGCGTATCCTCCTTCTTCTTCACTGCGTTTCCTTCTTCCTTCTTAGCGAGGATGAGTTCTGACGCAAGTGCCTTGTGCATTGGTACACCTTTTTGCTTTCGGGCACCAGCAATAATCCAGCGAAGTGCGAGGGCCATACGGCGCTCTGGACGTACTTCACGAGGAACCTGGTAGTTTGCTCCACCGACACGGCGTGAGCGAACTTCCATAAGTGGACCAGCGTTTCGCACTGCAGTATTGAATACTTCAAGTGGGTCACCACCGTCCTTGTGTTCTTTGATTACTTCAAACGCTGCATACACAATCTTGCGAGCAGTCTCTTTTTGACCGCGGAGCATGATGTAGTTGATGAGACGTTCGACGTCGACTGATCCGTACACCACGTCAGGTGATACGGTTGGTCGGTTCTTAATTGGTCGTCGCATATTGTTTTTAATTAATGATGCGAATGAGAAATATGACAAGTCATGCTTTCATTCTCCGCATAATGGTCTCTCATTTTTGAGCACCAATCGTTATCTGTAGCGAATATAAACTATTTGTAATTACTGAAGCTCGCTTGCTTCAGGGTAAAGGCTTTTATTTAGCGGCCTTTGGACGCTTTGCTCCGTAACGTGAACGTCCTCGGCGACGATCTGCTACTCCTGTAGCATCGTACTTACCACGCACGATGGTGTAGTTAACACCAATGTCCTTCACACGACCTCCGCGTACGAGTACAACAGAGTGTTCTTGAAGATTGTGCTTGATACCTGGGATGTACGCAGTAATTTCCTGACCATTTGAAAGTCGTACACGAGCAATCTTTCGAATCGCTGAGTTCGGCTTACGTGGAGTCTTGGTAGTTACCTTAGTACACACGCCGCGCTTGAATGGTGAGAAGTAGCTGTTTGGTTTGTTTTCAATCTTGTTGAAACCAGACTCAAGAGCCGCTGTCTTTGTAATTCGAGGGCGGTCGACACGCTTTTTACGGGTTAATTGTTGAATTGTTGCCATAATTGAGCCCACGAAGCATACTACATATAGTTATATTTGCAAGTATGTGCACTCTTTGGGCAGCTCACTGCCACCAGATTCAGACCTAGGATATGGTCTGAATCGTGTTGAAGTGCCTGCATAAGCAAAGCCATAGTCGAAGTTACACTTCTCCTTGTTTTGCTTAACTACAAATATGCTTATTTTTGCAAGCCATTCAATCTATTTGACATCACTGTTTCATAACAGTAGATTTGTTTTAGAAGCATGAACAAAGGAGAGCGTCATGACACGGACTTTTTCTCTCAACATCGAAGTGACTTTGAATGAAGATCGCCCAAATCGAATCCGCTTCTCTAGCTTTTGCCCTTACCAAGGTAATCAAAATCGTGTTCTTAGAGTCTTACCTGATAACTGTGAGAAAACACGACTTAAAATCAAGCCGATGGAAAGTCCAGAACTAGATCAACTTATGACCACAGTGCTTTCGAAGAACATCTTTTCTCCCGAGCTTGAAAGTGCACTGAGTGAATTGGCTGAGGGTTTCTTTCAAGCTGGCATTGAATACGCCAATTGCAAAGCAAAATGAAAAGGGGCGCCGGCCGTACCGGCGCTTTTTCTTATCCCACAAGTAATGCAGTGAGCCACTGGGTAGCCATGTAGAGCGGTCCGGCAAAGAAGACCATGAAGAGAATGATGACAAGTGCAAACCCAAGTGCAATATTCTGTTCAAAATACGTTCGGAAACCCTCATACTTCATCCGTAGTGGATACGGGAGAAACCGTGGCAGAATCTTTGACCCATCAAGTGGTGGAATTGGTACTAAGTTAAAGAAGGCCAAAAAGATGTTAAGCATAATGACACCAATCGAGAGCTGGACGAAAGAGGCTGAAAGATTGAGCACATCAGACAGACGAACTAACACCGCAAAGATGCCGGCGATAGCAAAGTTTGCGAGCGGTCCGGCAAACGCTACAATCGCTTCTCCCCATTTTTGGTTAGTAAAGTTATATGGGTTATACGGCACGGGCTTAGCGGCTCCAAAGAGAATTGGTGAACCTGTCGCCAAAAGAAGACCAGGCAGAATCACCGACATCATAGGGTCCAGGTGTACGAGCGGATTAGGAGAAAGGCGCCCCATTAAGCGAGCGGTTGGGTCACCGAGCCAATTGGCGGCGTAGCCGTGCGCCATTTCGTGAATAATCACTGACATAATAAGGATAACAATCATCGCAATCTGGGTTGGTTCCATAGTTGCTTAATAGTACCGTACTTACATACGTGAGAAAAGAGATGTGTAGCCAGACCATGAATATTGCTTGCAAAAATACTCGTGCGTGGTAGTTAAGCAAAACAACGAGAAGCGAGGCTTCGAGTATGGCTTTGCTTATGCAGACGCTTAGCCGGATTCGACCTACCAAGGGATAAATGAAGAAACGAGCGGAAGCGACTATTCTGAATTTACTTCCGAATCTGCCCCTTCCTAGGGCAGATTCCTGGATGAATCTGGCTGTAGCGGGCTGCCAAGCCACTTGCAAGATACGACATGTATGCTACGATAGCGCAACTTATGGCAAAGCAATGCGACATTACAGGTAAGAAGACCCAGATTGGTGGGAAGTACAGCAACCGCACTCGTGCGACGCAGTTCAACCCGTCTGGCAAGACCAAGCGTGCACCAAACCTCCAAAAGAAGCGCATTTATGTCGCTGAAATCGGAAAGACCGTGACCGTGAAGGCCTCAACCAAGGGACTCCGCACTATCGCAAAGAACGGTGCATACAAGACTCTCAAGGAAGCAAAACTTATCTAAGAAACAAAAAAGCGACACCTAACTGGTGTCGCTTTTTCATTTCCGCCAAACCCAGACTCCGTCGCTTTGGAAGACCACAGTACCATCAGTACCCGTATGTGAGGTTTGAATATTTCTCTTGAAGACTCGCTGCATGACATCTTGGTGTGGGTGACCGTAGCTATTATCGATACCAGCGGAAACCACCGCGTACTGCGGGGTAACAGTATCAAGCCACAAGTCACTCGTTGAAGTTTTGGAACCATGGTGTCCCAGCTTCAAAACATCACTATCAAGCTGTCTACCATAGGTCTTTACCAAATAGTTTTCTATCTCAAGTGGCGCATCACCGGTCAACATAAACGAAGTAGTACCATAGACCACCCGCAATACTATCGAAGCAGCGTTACTCTCCCGCTTTGACTCATCACCCGATGGAGCAAACACCTGAATGGTTGTACTAGCACCAAGCTGTATCACTTGGCCAGCATCGGCCAAGATAATCTCCGCTCCTTCTTTAGGAGCTGCTTCAGCGAAGGCTCTCGCTGCATCAGACTCACCTTCATTGGTTGTCATTAAAATCGTACCAACTAAGTACTGCTCCAACACATCAACCAAGCCAGCAATGTGATCGAGGTCAGGATGAGTGGCTACTACAATATCAATCCCTTTATCAAAGTACTCCATTTCTTCTCCTAGTCTTGCCAAGACTGTAGTGTCTCTACCACCATCAACCAACATCTGGTGTCCATCTGGTGTCTCAATCAAAATTGCGTCCCCTTGCCCTACATCAAGAAACGAAACCTCTAGACAATCACACGCTCTATCTGTTGTTCCACCAGAAGAAAAATGTGGTGCCCAACCAAACAGCACTGTACAGAAAAGGAGAAAGAGGGTTAAGAATTTTTGCTGTTCGGCCTTAGTCACCTATACATGATACAATGCAACTACTATGAAATACGAAGCGAAAGTATTTAACATCCCAGAAGTAGAGGGAATTTCAAAAGCTACGATGGTAAATCATCTTGGCCTTTACCAAGGGTATGTAAAGCACGTCAATCTTATTGAAGAAAAAATTAAAGAGCTGAGCCAAGACGTTGAGAAAAATACCTATAGTATTGGCGAACTACAACGTCGACTAGGCTTTGAATTTTGTGGGATGCGTAACCATGAGTATTTCTTTGCTCAGTTTGAGGGTGGCGCCAAAGCACTTCCTGACGGTCGTCTCAAGGATCTTATCGAAACTCAGTGGGGTAACTTTGATAATTGGCACAAAGCCTTTGTGCAGATAGCAAAAGCCAGAGGAATTGGTTGGGCGATATTGTACTTTGATACACAAACTAACCAGCTCGTTCAAACGTGGGTGGACGAACAACACCTTGGGCAGTTAGTTGATGTTGATATTGTATTGGCGCTTGATATGTGGGAACACTCATACCTCATGGACTATGCTTCAGCTGATAAAGGAAAGTACATTGAGGCCTTCTTCAAGAGTCTTAACTGGGAGGTTGTCTCAGCTCGAGTGAATTAGCGAAAGAAAATCGGAAGTTCAGATGAAGCTGCAGGTGTGCCACGCACCCCTGCAGCTTTTTCTGTCTCTTCTTCAACGACCCACCCAGCAAGCGGGTCTTTGCTTAAAGAAGAACGAGAGAAGAAATAAACCCCCCAACCAATTGCGCCATACAACACAAACACCGACCAGGCCGGTACCACAGGGACAATAATTGATGCTAACGGTACCTGGGAGAAAAAGACAGCAACCTCAATGATATAGCGGAGTGTCAAATACGCGAGGAAACCAATCCCGAGTGAAAGCTGCGTAGAAACAAATCCCACTACTCCGGCAGCAAACGTAAGTAACATAGCAAGAGGAACAACCGGAAGCACGAGAACATTCACCACCACAGCCACTAGTGACACTTCGCCGATATGGTAGATAAGTAATGGAAGTACTGCGATCTGAGTAGCTAGAGTAGAGATGAAGAAATCTTTGAGCTTCAATTTCGAAAAACCATCTGTGATAAAAGATTCAAATACTGGCGCAACAAGTATCAACCCCAATGTGGCCATAAACGAAAGTTGGAACCCAATGTCATACATGAGAAGATACGGATTAAGAAACACCATTACACAGGCGGCAAAAAGGAGGGCTCGCTTTAAGTCGTAGGTCCTTCCTAAATAATCGGCCCACAATAAAAGACACGCCATGATACTGGCTCTGACGACCGTGGCAGACAATCCCACCAAAAGTGCAAACAACACAATTGCAACCAATCCACACAGAATTCGTGTTCGTTTCTTGAAAAAGAAAGAGAGTACAAAAAGAATAAACGTAACTACTAACATCACGTTATAGCCAGAGAGAACAACGATATGAATAATGCCACTGGTGCGAAACGCTGATTCTAAGTCGTCACCAATTGCTTGTTTGACTCCAAGCAACAATCCCTCACCCAAACCAGCGTATGGCTCCGCAATCGCAGTTTCAATTAAACGCATAAGCATCTGTTTAACCGTAAATAAGGTTTCAAGTAGAAGCAGTCCGTGACCCGAACTTTCAACCACAACTAATGCTCGCTCTACCTGATACTCCACACCACGCACGAGGAGATAGGTTGGGTAATCAAACGTTCTGCCTAATTCTGTTGTGAAGGCTTCTGGTTTTTTAAGTTCTCCGGTGACAGTTACCCTATCGCCGTACTTCACTTGCGAGTTTTTGTCGGTTGTCACGAGTAGCAACTCTTCTTGCACCTCAACATACAGTCGAGTAGAAGTTTCTCTTTTGTCTGGTTCTTTCGTAACCAAACCTTCGAAACTAATCGTTTTCCCAATGTTCTCTTGTAATGGTGAGTGTCCAAACTGCCACGAGGCAACTTCAAACCGAAGTAATCCAATTGAACAAAATAATATGGCAAGACTAAGTGTTGCAACTGAAGCGCTCGAAGAAGCTTCGCTTCTTCGAGCGCTTACAACCATCAGCCCTAATGCTATCAAACATATCCAGGCAATAACCGGTAGTGACGTACCAAAGACTGTCGCGACAGCAACCCCAACCAAAAACGAAATAAGTAAAATGTAAAAGCGGTACTGTTGCACTAGGCTTAAGTATAAAAAACAAAAGCCGCTTGAGCGACCCAAGACGGCGAATAAAGAACTGTCTTCTTGGAGTGGTGGGGGATATTGAATCCCCCGACCGAACCTCCCTTGCTATGCCGCCACCTTCTCATCGGAGAACAGCGCTTCAAGCTCACGTCGATCGATTTCGAATTGCACTTCAGCCACTGCCGCTCTCAGCTGCACAAGCTCTGAAGACGTAGGGTCGACATGCTGTTCGCGACGACGTAATGCGCGACTCCTCTTGGCATGTTCGCTGCTGAGCTCCTTGTCGGTCATGGCAAATAGCTTGGCATCTACAGGCCTGAACTCAGAGTGAGGCAAAGCAGCAAGCGCCCTCTGCATCTTATCTTTGAGTTGAAGCTTCTGCTTCTTGAGACAGGTGATAGTCCTTTGATCAGGCACTCGCTGTTGCGATTCAGCGGAAATCATAGTTTCGAGTTCGGCGTGCATTTGAATGAATCCGCGCAATTCATCCTTTACAACCGGAGCTCGCGTCGAAAAGTCCATCTGGTTTCTCCCTTACTCGACCACCCTTACGGTCGAAACAAGAGTCTACTATGAAACTATTATTGGTCAAGAGGATAAAAAACTGAGGACGATAGCTCAGTTTTTCAGTTTTTGATTATGAATTCTGTAACACTTGATTCAAGAGACCTTGAACCTCCTTATTATGTTCTGGTTGAATACGAATGAACGTAAGCTTAGGAAATGAAGCTACTTTCATATTATGAATCTCAATAAAAAACGGTACAAGTCCTGGTTCGGTAATCTGTAGTTCACCGCTGAGTTGTTTTTTTACAAAATCACTACCAAGCTTCACGTCGACCTGTAGGCCTCGCGTGCTCTTGCCGTATACCTCTTTGGCTAGTTGTAGTCCACGAATAACAGCATAGTAGGCCGCAAAGTGAGTGGTGGCATTACCGATTGATTCAGCTACTTCACGCGTGACGGCGCCGCGTGCATCTACAATTTGCACACCCACCGCAGATGGACCAGGATTGCCCTTACTTGCACCGTCAGTAAAAATAGTAATTTTCTTCATGTGCCAACACTACCAGAAAAATACCTGTACCGCACGCGAAGTGACTAAAGGCAGGTATTACAGTGCATCAATTATTCGTAACCGAACCTGCTGACGACCCATAAAGTATGATCGCTCAACGTGAGCAATCAACGTGATAACTGATTCTGCGTGGGGATTCTTTTGAAATGATGTTCCATCGGTAAAAAAGGCAATTCCTTCAAGTACTCCTCCACTAGTCTCTAGCACTACCTTCAGGTGTTCACCAGCTTTACCAAATTGTTCAACCTTGCGCGGTGTGACATGTTTAAACGCAAAAAGTGGCTTTCTATTGCCTGTGCCATACGGAGCCAAAAGAGCAATATCTTCAACTAAAGCATGGGTCACTCCATCAAGTAACAATACCTCATCAATGCACTCCTCGGCTGAAACCATTGCCTGTTCACCAAGCGATTCATACGCTGCGTTTAATTCTTCACTTAAGGAAAAAATGCTTTCATCTTTTACTGAGAATCCCCCAGAAGCATGATGCCCACCGTATTCAAGGAACACGTGTGGAATTGCATTCATTAAGGTGACGACACTTGCCTCTCCGCCGGATCGACACGAACCCTTAAATACACCATTACCGTCCTTCCCCCATAAAAATACTGGCCGTCTGTATTCTTCAGCTAACTTATTTGCTGCTAAGCCTACAAGAGCCGGACGCCACTGTGGGTTCCCAAGGACAAGCACCGGTGGCATATCTTCGCTATGCTCTAGGCGTTTATGGATTTCTTTTGTCATGAGCGCTACCGCTGCTTTTCGTTCCCGATTTAGCTTTTCTAAATGATCAACTAATGCACCCGCTTCCACCACATCGGTTACCGACAACATCTTAAAGGCGTCTTCTGGAGTATCCATTCGAGAGGCGGCATTAATGCGAGGCCCAATGGTAAAACCGATATCCTCTTCAGTGAGATACCGTTGGTCAATGCGGTTTTTCTTTAGGAGCGCTTGTAATCCGGGACGGCGTGATTTGCGAAGCACTTGTAAACCATAGCGGGCTAAGACTCGATTCTCTCCAATCAAGGGCACCATGTCAGCAATCGTCGCTATCCCTACCATATCAAGCCACCACTTTTCGTAGCCAGGAACGAGTTGGTGTTTTGTGCTCTTTAAGAGTGCTTGCGTTAGCTTGAAAACAACTGCAGCCCCACATAGTTCAGTAAATGGATAGGTTCCTAATTTTGGATTTACGATGGCGACCGCCTCTGGCAGTGCTGTCGGTGGCTCGTGATGATCAGTAACAATGACATCAACTCCACGCTCCTTTGCGTACAAAACCGCTTCCACATCTGAGGTCCCACAATCAATGGTGATTATTAAAGAAACACCTTGTTGGTCAAGTTTTTCAATTGCTTCATGATTAAGTCCAAATCCTTCATAGTGTCGATGAGGAATGTAATTTACGAAATTTTCATAGCTAACTGCCTTGAAAAAATCATGCAATACTACCGCACCTGGAATACCATCACAGTCATAGTCACTGAAAATCGCGATTTTTTCATTAGTCTGCATGGCGACTTTAATTCGCTCAACTGCCGTTTCCATATCATGGAGCAAAAAGGGGTCGTGCAACTGGGTTTCGTAGTTGGGCGCTAAAAACACATCGACATCCTCTACTTGACGCGCATGAAGCAAGCGGTTCACGAGCGGTGAATGGTGAGGAGCAATTGTTGGAACATCCGTATCAGGAAAGCGGTAGGTGACCATAATATTCGCTATGGTACCATGACACGCATGAGTACCATATTTTCAAAGATTATTTCAAAAGACGTACCAGCTGATATTGTGTATGAGGATGATATAGTCTTAGCCTTTTTAGATATTCATCCCATTCAACCAGGACACACGTTAGTCATTCCAAAAGCACCAAGTGAAAATGGTATTGCCTGTGACCCTGATACTCTCGGTCATATTATGAAAATTGCTCAACAAATTGCCAAAGCACAAACATCAGTCCTTGGGTGTGATGGGGTGAACTTTTTTATGAATAATGGCGCTGCCGCCGGACAAGAAGTGTTCCATACTCACTTACATGTGATTCCACGATTCACTGATGATAATACGTTTGAAAAACCTTTACGTGGTGAATACGAAAGCGGCGAGGCTACCAGCCTCACCGCGTCGTTGGCTGCATCTCTAGAGAGCTAATACACAAAAAATAGCCTCTATCCCCAGCCCTTGTTCCGAAGAACAAAGGACTGAAGATAGAGAGCTAAGGATTACTTTAAGGCTGAAGCCCTAAAGTCAGTTGCTGAACACCCGATAGCCAGCGTAAGAGACGTAAGCGGCACAGAACGGATGGCAGTAGATGTACCACGCACGGTGGTCGCGACGCCAGTAGACGTTCACCACGTGAAGCGTGCCATCCTTACCCTTCACAGGGAAGAGGTTGGCGTAGCCTTTGGTCAGAAGGGTGCCCGACGCACCACCCCACTGAGCTTCGATCAAGGCCTGAATCTGGCCAAGGTCGACAACGTTCGCGAGAGTGGCGGCATACTGGTCGGAGCCCACCTTGCCGAACGAATAGTCTTCACTGGTGTTATGTTCCAGCATCCGACCTGTGGGCAAGGTACCCCGGATGATGTGACCGTCGAGGCCAACATACCGCTCAAGATTCGAGTCGACCCAGAGGCCGTCACGAGTCTGGAAGAAAACCGAGCCATTGTAGAGCTGACCTTCGACAGGTACGAGAGTGAACTTGAGGGTTCCAGCGAGAAGGGCGAGCACGGTGGCTTCACCGCCGAGCTTCTTTACCAAGGCGTTCATCTGACCCATCGTCAGATTACGAGCTGCAAAATTTGACATGGGAGTATCTTTCTGGGCTACATTGCCCGTTTGTCACCTGCTCACCCGCAGACACTGGGCCATGGTCTTAGAGTGAACCACAGCGGGTTTGAAAAAACATCTGTTTTTTCAAACCCGCTGTGGTTCACAGATGTAAAGAACAGTGATAATATAATAACACACTTTTCAATAAAAAGCAAGTATAGGCTACGCCACTTACGAAAGCGGCGAGGCTTTCAGCCTCGCCGCGTCATTGGCTACTACACTTGAGCAGTAATCTATTTCAATAAATCTAATACCGAGGTGCTCCCATGTTCAAGGTAGGTGAGCATAGCGCCACCACCGATTGAAACAAAGCCGATGTTTTGATTGAGCTCAAGATCTTCAATAGCTGCGACGGTATCACCTCCTCCGACAACCGAAAATGCTTTACTAGCGGCGAGTGCTCGCATGGTATCTTCCGTGCTCGTTTTGTATCCTGCTTCA
>JAIYEC010000020.1 GCA_027487145.1 bacterium
ACACAGAAGGCAGCAATGTACCTGAAAACTCCCGTGAAATGTATGTATTATTTCGTCATTTTCTTCCTGAAAAAAAAAAAAAAAAAATAGATTTATTTACTCAAACCGCTTCTGGTAACAATAACGTAATTGATAGTAGAAAGCTCAACTCAACACAAAAGATAAAACTAGCGCTTTCGTTGCAGCCTGCAATTTCAACGCATACCAATACTGGATGGAAGCAAGGTCTGCTTCTTGGTGGGGGTGAGATAACAGCTGCCAGCGAGACTGATTTATACTCGTATACCAATAGTCTTGATTCAAGGAGTCCGAAATATGACTCTGAACATGTCACTGACTATGTACCAGACATTGAAAATATCAGGCAGGTGTTTAAAGCTGCGGTCGAAAATCAGGGTCAAAAAAAAGCTCGGTTGCATAATGAGATTATCGTTAAGCAACCTAAGTTTTCTGCTGTATACATAGAAAATGAAAGTAACTATGGAGAATATGATGAGTATAATGCAATTAACCATTTTGATACACCAAAGACACGATGGGCTCTGGAGCAATCAATTCTTACTGGGCTACCAGCGGTGGTAATCCTTGAGTCAGGGAAGATGATTAATATTGCAACAGATGAAGAGGTGACTGTAGAAGATTTGTTAGCTATGCCCGTTGAGTATTCAACTGATGAGCGACTAGAGATGTTTGATGAAACTATTCAATCAAATGTAAAAGAAAAGGGAACTGTGACTGAAGAAGAGCTCAGCGAGCGGTTTGAGTATTTTGATGCGACAGAAAATATCGATCAGGCGATGGAACAATACAAGAAGCTAAATCGAGAGCTTGCAGAAGCGAAATTACAATGTTTAGAAATGGAACGGAGGGAACGAAATCGTGTCCTTGAAGAAGAGGGCTGGGAAGGTATTGATAGACTTGCGAGAAATAGATTTGGTAAGAATGATTAATAAATCATGACTTATCTACGCCACCAGCGTTTTTTAGTCTCTAAAGGAGCAGGGATTGCAGCGAGGGTTTTTCGCACAAATAACGCAAACTCTCTAGGTGTTTGCGGTGGATTGTTTTCAATGTGAGAAATTATTTTGGCAATGAAAATTTTGGGCGGTAGCTGTGTGCCATTTTTTAGTTTGAACTTATTTTTGAAAAGCTCACTGAGATCATTATTATCTAGGATTAAAGCATATTCTTTGGCTGTTTTTTCTGCCTCTACAATTAAATCTTCTAGTGGTACTTCCGTGAGCTTTTTGGGCAGGAAGGGAAGTTTCATTTTTTTAAGTCGCTTAAACATATGTAAAATATGGTGACTGATTATTAGTAGCTATTGTATCAGGCGATTAGGCTAAGAGCAGTGTCTCTAGCGTGGAAATTCAGCGAGTAGCTCGTCAGAATGATAGAAGGTCGCTCCTAATTCACCAAAACTATACGTCTGTCCGCCGATGGTGATAGGAGCGCCGGCAACCTGAGGAGAAGCCTTTGGAACAGAGGCGGAGAATCCAAGGTTAAACAATGTTACTAATACATCAGGTCGCGCGCTGACATTAAAGCCAGCTTGTTTCCATTGCATTTCAATTTGTTTTAAATATAAAGCGGTATAGAGGTACGAATAGTAGTGATCTTTTTCGTTTGTTAATCGATTAAAAAGTTCGCTACTTGTATCGCTGGTACTTGATGTGTAGGCAATTAAATCTGAAAAACCATCTCCAGGATAAAACGGTGACGTAGAATCAGTCGTGTGTCGCTCAACTTCTTCAGCTGTTTTTTGTTTCATGCCAGACACACCAAGTGAAAACTGTGACAGGGAGGCTAGAATTTTCAGTGGCTCGAAGTATCGTTTGAATACTTCGCGGTTACTGCTTTCGGCAAAAAAACGAATTTGTTCAGGGGCGACAGCCGCTGCAATCATCCGGGCAGACACACCGGTTTCAGCAGAAACTCGCGTTATCACAGACTGATCTTTTTGTAAGCCCCCTTTCACGACCTCCCACTGAATCGTCTCGTTCCAGTTACAAGGATCAGTTTGACTCAAGCCTTCGACACAGCCGTTACTAGCTGGGCCGGTTGGCGTTTTTTCTGTTGAACTACTACTGTCAAATGAAATGGTTGGTACCGGTCCGAAGAAAGAATTTCGCTCTTCAATGGTTCCTCGAACGTTTGTAAGACCAAACTGCATGCCAACAAACACTGCACTAAAGGCCATACCGATAAGGGCAAATACTAGAACAATAGCAATACCGATATAGGTGAGTACCTTTTTCATAGCACTAGTATACCGAAAAGAGAGGTGGTCGTCTTGTACTGAGATGGACTGATATACTTATTACATATCATTAACGTATAAAGCCTATGACAACACAAGAAATTGCTCAGCGCTTAGTAGCTATGAATCGTGAAAATCTCCATATGGAAATTTATGAAGAACTATACGACCTTGAGAACGTCGTGAGTGTCGAGAATTGGGGTGAAAAAATGGAATCAAAAGGAATTGACGCTATTAAGAAGAAGGGGGAGATGTGGTTTTCAGCAATTGATGAAATACATGAAATACGTGTGAGTGATCCACTGGTGGCTGACAAAAGTTTTGCGGTGACGTTTTATATGGATATAACTCATAAAGAGGGAAATCAACTCGGAGTTCCATCTATGCGTATTGCTACGACTGAGATGGCGGTGTACCACGTGAATGAAGCAGGGAAGATTTATAAAGAAGAGTTTTTTGGGTAGTAAAACACGTATGAGAAATATATTTATATTTGGAATACTGGTATTAATTTTCGCGGCCGGCGCTTTCCTTTGGCATGTCACTAGTTCTACTTCAAAATCTGAACAAGAAGAAATAAATACACCCGAGAGGATAACACAGACAACAAATACGACATCAGTAGCTGACCTTGAAGTTGCCGGTCTCCTAGCGAGTACCCTATCAGAATATGATCCATCGCTTACAGATGATGTAAAGCGTGCGATCTCGCAAAATTACAACGGAGTTCCATTGAGTACAGTACCTGGTATACATACTGTTACGGCAAAGGACATATCTTGTGAGTATAGTGAAAAAGAAGATACGCCTAGTACAATTTGTCGTGTAAGTTTTGCTGGGCAAGATCCCCAGCTTCTCCCTCAAGATAAGTCGAAGGATGTGTACGTTGCTCTAAAGAAAGCAGGTATTGAAGAAGCAAAAAATGGAGACGACCTAGCGATGGTAGATACAATCACTGCCGAGTCAGTGGAGTGTACGGTTGATGATAGCAAGATCCAATCTTCACCTGGCGACAATATTCAAGGCTTTAGTTGTACTATTCATACAACTCAAAGTATCTCGAGTACTGCGCAGAAGATTAAACGCTATCAGCAATGTGTATTTACTAAACAAGGAGAAGATTACTTTGTATCACCATGTACGGTACAGGCTATGGCAGATGGAGTTATCACCGTTGGTGTTTCAGAAAACGATGGGCTACCTGCTAATCCTTTCTTTTACTTAAGCAAGGGTGACGGAGAGGTTGCGGCAACTGCCAGTTGGAACGAAGCAGAAATTACTCGCACCCGGGCTGATGCACCACTGCCGGGAACCTGGTCTTATCAAGATACCTGTTTTGTAGGGGAGGATTGGAAACTATGTTTTCCAGAAGATATTTCATCGGTGCTTGAGTAACTACATAAAATATAGTGTGAGCTTCTGTAGTGCGAATTGGAACCCGTTTTTGTTTGACATTATCATTAAAGAATGGTAATAAATCAGTTAAGTAGATTGTAGTTTTTCTTAAGGATCTACGAGTACATTTCCAATCGAAAGGATCATCTGATGAAGGAAAGAACCATCTCCCAGCGCAACCTGCTGGGCGCATTCGTAGGTGGGGTGCTCGGCATCTTGGCCTTCGACTTTCTCAATCCGCTCCTACTTCCGGTCGGCGTCTTCACAGGTGTCATCGGCGGCTGGTGGTACCAGGAAATCTGGGGGACCATCATACATGAATTCAAACAAGGCGTGGAGAAGTCTCGAGCACTGAGCTCTTTCTTGTTCACACCAGTCCGCCGGCTGAGCGAGTGGCGCAAGGAGCTATGGAAAGACAGTGACGGTTGGGGACCTGTACTTTTGCCCATAGTCGGTTTCCTCGCCTGGATCGTCAGTCCCTTCATCTGGCTACTGCGGCGTCCTGTCGTGATTGTCATGTGGGCGCGGGCGCATCCGGTCAATCGGGCCTACCTAGTTCGCCTCGCGACGTTGCCACTCTTCTATGCGGCAACTGGTGCGATCGTCGGTTTCTTTGCCCTCCTGCTCATCAGGTCAGCGAATGATATCGACATGAACCACGACGTGCGGAGCATTCCGGTTGTGTTCAGTGGCTTGTTTCTATGCTGCATCAGCATCGTCTCCCTGATGGCGCCGGTGATATTCTGGTCGAGTAACAGCGATCGGAAACTCGACCAAATGCACAGCTTCTACCGCATTTGGGAGCGCTATTTCTCGATGGGAGTCGTGCGCTTCTACGCCTCGGAGCTGAAGTTTCTAGTCAAACAGTGGTCTTTGATCACTATCTGGCTTCTGGCGTGCATCGTCTGGTTCTGCGGCCTCGGTGGGGCGTTCCTCATCATCGTCGCAATTGTGTCGGCCACCATCGGCTTCGTGAAGGGTGTCTACCAGGTCTCAATCAAGGCAGGCCACTGGCTTTGCTTCGGCGCGACCCTGACGACGACCATCATCTCGGCGGCGATGTTCCATGGTTCGTTCGGCGATATCCGCGTTCTTTGGGTCGTGGCGTTGCTTACGGGTGTCGCATCGGCTGGCGTGACTGAAGGTCTGCGGCGTGGTTTTGTCGTGCTCTTCAAGACCTATCGTTCGGCACGAGCCATCGCGCTCGTGCCACTCGGTAAGCAACTTCGGCCCGGCGGTCGCTTGTTTTGGAGCACCAGCACCAGAATGGGCGATTGGTTCAACCGGTTCCTTTCGGTTCATCCGCAGATGGCCTAAACCTACCTTGGTTGGGCAAAATAAAAAGGGTCGAGCTTCATGCTCGGCCCTTCTTTTTTGTTAAGAAAATAATGCTGTGACTCTCTGTAGTACGAATTGGAACCATGTACTTAACCAGGTTAAATTTTCGTGTAAACTTGTTTAATGGCTAAAGGCGACAATATTTTACGGTTTGCTTTTGGTACTCCAGAAGTACCCGGTAGTGCCGTTTGGCGTATCAGTGTTCTTAAGCGTGGTGATGTCTACATCAACAATGTACCCCAACTTGCTTCAAATGTTCATATCTCGTTGCATGCTTCAGGTAAGTTTCATATGAAATTAGGCGATGCTAAGTATTACAATCTTGAGCCACCGTTTGTTCAGCAAGATTCGGAGTTTATACATGGACCAATCATATTTTTCGATACTCAACTCAAAAATTTACCCCCACTTCCTCCAACAGGTTCTGTTGGAAAAATTAATTGGCTAGGCTGGCCCAAAGACGGACACTTGTTTGCTGTAAGCACACTTTACTGTCGTCCAAAAGTAAAAATCTTACCTGAAACACATGAGCGAGTTATTACAGGGCCTTTAGTTGTAAAATTGTTTCATGAGACCAAGCATCTCTATGTAGTTCTTGCTGAGAGAGTGCAAACACAAGAAGAAAGATCAAACGCACTTGATCCTTATAAGAATCTTGAATTCGAAGGTACGTTACCAGATGCTGTGGAATTAATTAGAATTTCCAAAACTTTTGAAGGAGGGCCTTCTGCTATTGTGATTGATGGTTTTACTACCTCAGTGAAATAAAATATCAGATGTCGCTGTGACCCTACAGGAATCGGTCGTTCCCAAACTCACACCGTTCATTTAAGTCTACTGGAATCGGTCCTTACAGGACCAGTACACCTTTTGGCTATTTCAGTTCATTTCATTCATAAAAAAAAAAAAAAGGTCTTCGATTCCCCTGCAAACAGTCTCACGGAACGAGGAATCGGTCACGGTAAAAATATCTCCCAGATAATTTTACCTAACTATAATTGTTCGCTACGCTCCAATTCTAGTAAGTACTCTCGACCCCGCCTCGGCTGTTTTAAGCTCTAGGAATGAGCTTAAAACATGCCTGCGACTTTCGATTCCCCGACACAAGCAAAGCAGTTTGCTTGCTTAGAGTCACAGCTATTTTCTACAAAACAAAAACGCCCTGGATGGGGCGTTTTTGTTTAAGAAAATATGCTGTGACCCAAACCGACACAGAGACCGACGGGATATAGCTGCCAACTATAAACCGATGAACGACAATGATACAAATGAAGATGATGGGCAGATTAAAGAGGGGTGTTGATTTGAGCTGCCGGTAGACTCGGACCCATCTCCGTAAGAAAACGACTTGGGTGTAGATGTGCCATGCCTTTTCGTACATAAGCAGGGGTTATCTTACTTCTGAGGGCGTCTGCTATTGGCATGGTTTGCGAATAGGTCAGGGAAAGATACCCGGTCCGTTCGGGTAATCGAGCCTTCACGCGGGTGATGCCGACATAGAAAAGCCTTCGATCTTCTTCGAGTTTTGCATCACGCTCGACTTGGGACAGTTTAAGGTTCGGGCTTCCTGGAAGTAGTCCCTCTATACACCCTACAATAAATACATACGGGGAGCTGAGACCTTTACTCTTGTGAAGACTCATAATTCTCACATCGGTTACTTCGTCAGGTACATCTGGAAAGGTAATCGCCTCGCTGAGCTTTTTAAGCAGTGAGCTGGGCGAGTCTACTTCGCCACGAATATTTTTAATTTCGATAGCGAGCAATTCGGTCTCTGGTGCTTGAGGCAACCACGCATCCAAGAATCCCTCAAAATCAGCCAATGCTTGTAGCCGACCGATTTCCTCTCGAATTGTCACGAAACGTTGAACCAATGGTTGTGTACGCGGGAGGTTGAGATTCCCGTCAGCAAGCGAATTCAATGTCTGCCAAGGAGAACCGCCATTGGCACGGACATATTCCAGAATTCGCCTGTACTGGGAAGCACTCCAGTTCGATTTGCCGTATCCGAGCAACCACCTTAGAGCAACTCTATCTTCTTGATTTTCATATAGTTTTAATATGGCAAATCGCTCTTGAGCTTGGTCGTTATCAAGCGCTGTTTCAGCATAATAAGATTTTACCGGAATGCCGGCTGCTAGAAGCGTTCGGTATATCGGATTTGCGAACGTTGCACGTTGCGCAAGAACTATGATCTCCGATGGAGCGACACCATCGGCGATCAAGTTTCTGATTTTGGCTGCGACCGCCTGAGCCTCGGCGTCGAAAGTGGAGTACTGACGGACTGTAACTACGCCGGGGCCATTCGCTGGAATCTCGGCCATAGCGGTTCCCAGGCGGTCATTATTTCTCGCGATGAGGGAATTCGCTAATCGAACTACTGTGGTAGGGCATCGACGACAATCAGCTATCTGATGTCCTTCTGTTGTAGCATCCGCTGACCTCAGACGTATCCCGTCTGGATGTGCATGCTTGAAGCTATAGATCGATTGGTCGTCGTCACCAATGATGCAGAGAGCGCCGTTCGATCCCAGTAACTCAATAACTTCCTGCTCAGCTCGATTGAGGTCTTGGTATTCATCGATCAGCAAGTGCTGGAACTCACTAATCTCTGGACAACCCGGATTAGCTCTTAGGTAGGTCAAGAGGTGCGGAACAACCTCATCCATGAGCATGGCTTCATGGAATGTGAGCCATGTAACAAGGTCTTGTGCAAAAAGACGTTCGGCATCAGTTGGGGCATATCCAGGCTCGTCAGTTTGGAGACGTGCCCAAGCGGAACCGTAGGCTTTGATCAGTCGCTTTCGTTGATGAACGTCACCGTACGCGTTGCCGATGTCGGCGATAAGTGGCCTCAGCTCAAAGTCATTCAGCGGCCTTGGTGTACGACCAAGCACAGGTAAAACATGGTTCCGCATCAGAATTGCCATAGCAAGACTATGTAGGGTCCGGCCTTGCAGCTCGTTGGCACGCGGTACACCTAGGTTGATCAGTTCCCGGTGTAGGTCCTCTGCAGCAACCCTCGTGAAGGTCACGGCTAGTATTTGCTCCGGTTGAACCCCTTCCTCTTCCAGAAGGCGGGCTACACGTCGCATCATAGCAAATGACTTACCGGTACCAGGGCCAGCAAGCACGCACATGCGTTCACTTTGAGAGGATGCGATCCCAAATGCAGCGGTACCAGGGGTAAGGTTGTCGTTCCAAGCCATGGGCGTATTCTACCCCAGTTATAGGAATAAAGCATGGAATTATATGGCTGAAAATTACAAGCACAATGGACGTGTTCAACTTACCAGCTCACAGAGCGATAGCATGACGGAACCATCACCTGAGTTGGAGGCCTTCTTCGAGCTATGCAAACGCATGTACCTACGTCTCGAAGCTGAGGGCAAATGGGATGAAACCATCGACGCCATGCGTGCCGATCGTCTGAAAAGGGAAGCCGAAGAGTTCGAGTCACCGAACGGGTGAGCGCATCGAGCCAAAAGCACAAAAGACGGCTCAATTGAGCCGCCTTTTGTGTCTAGAGGGGGGAATATGGCGATGTGACCCAGACCGACACAGAGGCCGAACATGTTGAGGCACTACCCTAGCTCGAAGTGTTCCAGACTAGCACTTTTCGCCAATCCAGGCGGTGAGGTATACTTTGAGTGCATCAGCCTAACGAAAAAATATGAAAGGATTTGAGACACCTGAACCAGCGAACGACAACAATGATATTTACGCAAAATTTGAGATCGCAAGCAATGAGTGGGAGGCACAGTGCGAGGCAGTTTCTTCACTCGCTCGCGAACTCGCAGCATTGGCCGACGAAGCGCAACTGGAAACAGGCGGTAAGGCTCAGGTCATACGCTCAATGGAAATGATCCAGCTAGCGTTAGCCTTGAAAGATGCCCTAAGCGAACCGCACACGCCTGTGAACTTGACCGGACAGGCAGACTGAACGATCTTGCCGAAATCCAGGTAGAGGGCGACGACATGGCAGGTGTAAAGAAATGGGCAAACCGCGCATCTGATGATCGATCGCGCCCCTTGCAGATTATGATGTCCCTGGGCGCAGGTGCTCTGTATGCTATTATTGGACTTATTCATTATTATCTCGAAATAGACAGTACGATCGCGAAAAATGGCCTACCATATTTCCTGGTACTGACCGCCATTATTACGATAGGTACTTTTTTCATTATTCCTTTATCTAGGATCGCTGAGTCATACCTTTTCCCAACTTTAGTACCTGAAGGACACGTAGCGCTAACCAAGTTCCGCGGTCACTACACAGGCGAGTTTGCGGAACCGGGCTTGCTAACGCTTCCGATCGGTTATGAAATTGAAATCGTTGATTGTCGGCAGTTTTCGTTGGAGTCGGAAACGCTGGAGGTCAGAAGCCAGGATGGATTTATCGTCAAGGCCAACCTTACTGCTTGGCTCAAGGTATCAGACCCCTTGCGGTATACCGTAGAAGGATTTGAGAGAGAGGAGCTCAAAAAGCTTCTTCGGTCCGCGCTATTCTCTGCTGCCTCCCGCAAGAATGCCTTAGATATCGTGGGAGATCGCGATCGCATCTGCCAGGAGGCACTGAAGGAGGTTGCAGAGCTTGCGTCACACTACGGCCTAAATGTGACGAAGGTTGCTGTTGATGTTCAATCGATCCCTGAAGAGCTTACTAGTTTTGTACAAATGCTTACGATCCTGGAGAAGAAGCACCCTCAAGCAAGTCCTCCTGAGCTGATTGAGATCATCATGCTAAATTCGGGTAAGATCACTAAGACTCGAAATGAGTCAACGAATATAAATCGCCTTGAGATGCCAGGCTTGGATTTGGTTATGGCTGCTGCGGCAAAGCGGTTCGGCTGACCGCAGACCGGGCGCGTCAAATCGGAAGTCCAGAAAATTCGATTCACCGAACGGGTGAGCGCATCCGGCCAAAGACGCAAACGGCGGCTCAATTGAGCCGCCGTTTGCGTCTAGAGGGTGGAATATAGCTGTGTGACTCTACGGGGAATCGAACCCCGATTACCAGGATGAAAACCTGGCGTCCTAACCGTTAGACGATAGAGCCATTGCGCTACTACTATGAGTAGTAACTCATTTTGCAGGCGGTAGACAGCTTGCCAGCAAGTCCGCAAAACGTGCCCGAAATAATAGCAGACTTTTAGAAAAATACCAGCCCCGACTAGAGATACAATTTTAGGAACATCATAGGGATCTATGATAGTAGCTTTTGGTTAAAAAATTTAATTCAGGTAAAAGGGTAGATTTTTATTAAAATAAGCAAATCTTCACTAAGACTTATACCCCCAGTTACCCCTAGGGTTTCCCCCAGACTTATACCGTACTTATGCACATTGTTATGCACAAAAGGCTAAAAGACCGTGTTTTCTCAATATATTGACTATTTTACTCAGTATGAGACCCTAGTAGTAGGTTTGCAGGGTGGTGAAGTATGTTAATACTCAGCTCGAGGCTACGAGCAAATGCCTGCAGACCGAAGCTCTACGTTGTACAAAGCAAAAGCGCCCTACGGGCGTTTTTGCGTTTTTGGTTTGTTTATGACTGTAGTACTTTCATTAAATACTTTCGCATTTGCAGAGTTTTGGTCTTAGCTACACTACCAGTGAACGAGACATTAAACGTTTTTTCTAAGATGGCTTTTGCTCCCTCATGATTCGTGAATAGATAATTGTATCCATTCCTAACGACGCAGATATTTACAAACCACGGAGTTGGATCATATTGATTCATGATGTCTTGAAGGGTAGTACTGTACTCTTGAATGAACGATTCACCATTCCATATTTCAAGCTGTCCAATTATGAAATCTCCGTGTTTAGTCTCGATTTGTTTCGTGTCAGCTTCCACGCACTCCTTGAAGTTTGAGAAAAGGGAAGCCTCTTGCTCAAGATAATATGAAGAGATCCATGCTTCATCAAGAGCTGTAATTTTCATGAGTTCGTCATATGCGGAAATATCTCGCAAAGTAGTGAGCTCAGACTTCATAGCGAGATTATTAGAAACAATTGAGGCAAGCAGTAATTTTGCTGATTCAAAACTAATTTGGTTGGATTTTCCGCGTTTTTTGTATTCTTCCCAAATGAGAGTACCACAGGAGCCTACCATTTCGATATGACAGTTTTCACTCAGACGCTCTTTCCAGTAGTCTTGATACCCATAGCGATGATCATAAATTTCAACAATTCGTTCATGGTCTACAAACGGTGCGAAATGCTTCGGATCAGAAATATCCACGAGAACAAATTTTTCTGTCCCGTCTACTACATATGACTTTTCGTACGATATCTTGAGATCAAGAATTGACGGAGTTACGCTAGCGGTAAACGTACCTGGAATAACAGCTGTGGCAACGATACCTTCAAGATTAAGAAGTTCTACGTAAGCAATTGCGCAAGCAAGAACGTCGATATCTGCACCTCTACCGCCTGCTGTTACGATTGTTTTCATTGAATTACTAGTGTGCCTTAAGAGTCACGTAGATGTCCTCAAGGGCGCGGACAGCGTCGCCGGCTGCAATGTTGTTCTGGTGGTACTTAACGTTGGTACAGTCGCCAGCAGCCCAAATATTAGGAGCTGAGGTCTTTTGTGTCCACGGGTCGATGACTATGCGTCCATATTCATCAAGCTCTACTACATCCTTCACAAATCCGGTGTTTGGTAACATACCGATTTCAACAAAGATACCGGTTACCGCGAGTGTACTAATGCCACCTGTCAGCTTATCTGTATACGTGAGGCCTGAGACGAACTTATCACCTTGAATAGAGGTAGTGTTGGCGTTTAAGATACCGCGCATATTAGGGTGAGAAAGGACTTTCTCGACAGTCACCGGATCTGCCTTGTAGGCGTCACCAGTGTTTAGGAGAGTTACACTCTTGGTGTACGCTAGTAGTTGAGCAGTAGTTTCAAACCCAGCATTGCCCCCGCCAATAACAGCTACATCCTGACCAGCAAAAATCGGTCCGTCACAGCTCGCGCAGTAGGTAAGACCTTTGTGTTCGAAGGTGTCAGCATTTTCTGCATTTAATCGGCGACGATTTGAACCAGCCGTAATAAGAACTGCTTTTACGGTGTGGGTATTTCCATCAGAAAGAGTTGCGGTGTATGAACCATCATCGTTTTTTGTTAATCCGGTTACGATTTGGTTACCGATGATATCAACGACATCTCCAGCGTATGTCTCAAGGTGAGTCCGAAGGCTCTTAGCTAGATCATCTCCGCTAATGTGCGGTGTTCCAATCCAATTCTGGATATCCGGTGAGACGGTGCTCTGTCCACCCCATTCTTTGGTAACGAATAATGTTCGAAGTTGTTTCCGTGAAGCGTATATACCAGCTGAAGTTCCAGCTGGTCCACCACCAATAATTAAAAGGTCGTATGTCATTTCAAAAATAATTTAGTTCGACTATCATAGCAGAGATACGGAAGCTAGTAAAAACACAGCAGACATGAAATATGTCTGCTGTGTTTATTACCTGAGAAAGAGGTGCTTATTTCAGTTTCGAGCGTCGAAGGAAGGCCGGAACCGGTCACGAGTTACTAGTGTGTTTAGGCTGGAACCGGCGCAGGTTACTAAGTGTTCTCATTAGCTTCGCTAACTGCGAGCACTAAGTACCTGCTGCCCCGCCTCGCTGCCTCATCGCCCTAGTGAAGGGGCGATTCGTATCGCTCCGGCTCGCAGTTCCTTCAAAGCTTACTTAAGCTTTGACCTTCTGAGGAAGGCCGGAACTGCGCCCCAGTCATCTTCATCATCGACTTCTTCAGTCTGGTCAATTGGCTTTGGGTCACGACGAGGGATGTCGTTGTGGATCACGTTTGGAGTAGATGGGGTGGGTTCGCTCGGTCGTTCCTCAGTCTTACGTGGAAGAGAGTTAAAGATTTTTCCGCGGGGAGCTTCTTCTTCTACCACGTCTCGTTCTGGAAGTGGGGCAGGTGCTTGCATTGGTGCTTGGCGAGTGATGTGGGTACGACTCATACCAGAGACACCTTCTTCAGGGAAGCCGGTTGCAATCACCGTTACCTTGATCTCATTTTTCTTCAATTTGTCGTCACGAATTGCACCAAAGATAACTTTAGCGTGTGAATCGATTGATTCGGTAATAACTCGAGCAGCGTCTTGGATTTCAAGCATTCCAAGATCGTCACCTCCGGCGATAGCAAAGAGGACACCCTTAGCTCCGGTGATAGACACCTCAAGAAGAGGAGAGTTGATAGCAGCTCGGGCTGCTTCTTCGGCTCGCTTTTCTCCAGACGAGACGCCAACACCCATAAGGGCAGACCCGGCATTTTCCATGACTGAGCGAATGTCGGCAAAGTCGACGTTAATGATACCTGGCATGGTAATAAGGTCTGAGATACCTTCGACTGCCTGCTTCAAGACATTGTCACACATTTCAAACGCATTCTTTACGGTAGTTTCTTTGTCTACGATAGCCAGAAGGCGGTCGTTAGGAATGGTGATGAGGGCGTCCACTTCTTTCTTGAGTTCTTCAATTCCTTGGAGTGCAAGACGCATACGTTCTTGTCCTTCAAATAAAAATGGTTTGGTTACAACACCAACAGTAAGAGCACCGCTCTCGCGTGCAATCTTCGCTACGATTGGAGCAGAGCCTGTTCCAGTTCCACCACCCATACCACCAGTGACAAAGATCATGTCAGATCCTTTGATGGCGTTTGCGATCTCTTCACGAGTTTCTTCAGCTGCTCGACGACCCATATCAGGGTTACCACCAGCCCCAAGGCCTCGAGTAAGATTCTTACCAATGTGGATTTTTCGCTTAGCTAGTGAGTGATGAAGATCTTGAGCATCGCTGTTGATAGCGATGAACTCCACTCCTTTTACCTTGGCGTTCACCATGTAGTTCACGGCGTTGTTTCCAGAACCACCGACACCAACGACGCGAATGCGTGCGAATGATTCAACGTCTGATTTAATTTGTTCCATAAATAAAACTTGTTTTGCTATAACCAACCCACCCCTGGGAGAGTCATATCTAATAACTCCGACATCATACACGCGTAAAAACCTTCTGTCACGATATTGACATCATTGAGTTGTGTGCGTTTGACAAACTAAACAAATCGTTTCAATTAAAGCTTTGTAGTACTTGATAAAAGTGTTAAAAAATTTTTGGAGGTAACGTTTATGGGAAAAATTTGATGGAATATTCTCTCTGTACACTGAATCAAATTTTATAAAAAGTGAAACACAGCCTTGAGAAATTTTAGGAGGCTCTAAGGAAGGAATTGCGACAGCCAGGAGAGGAACGTGTGTTTTGTATGCTTCACAATACCAAGCGTGGAAGTCTCCTCAGTATCACTGGCGCCCCACATACACAGACCATAGGCAACAGCCCAAGACGCGTCTCGTACTTTGACATTTTTTCCAACATCAAGCGCTGCAGTGCGAGCAGGGAGCTCAAGGGTTGTCTTAGCAACATCAACAGTTTGCATAAGGTTAGATCCACCGCCAGTGAGAATGACTCCAGCGGGGAGTAGTCCATCTCGTTTGATTTTTTTTAGTTGAGTATCAATGAGTAAGAAGATACCTTTAAGCCGTTCTCCAAGTATTTCGTCTACTCGTTTCTTTGAGAACGTAGCGCTTGTCATGGCACCACGCTTAATCTTTTCTGCGTCTTCAAGCGGTACGCGTAAACCAAGAGCAAGGTCATTGGTGATATCACTTGAACCAACTGGGAAGATTTTCACCGAGATTGGAGTCGTGTCTTCAAATACCACCATTGAGGTTGTCTCAGAGCCGATGTTCACAAGGACACAGCCAGCTCGCTTTTGCGCCTTTGAGAGCAATACGAAGCTCGCAGCCAACGGAGAAGCAATCACATCTTCAACATAGACACCAAGCCCTTCAATGGTACGGATAAGGTCGCTTACGTGTTGTTCGTAGGTGGTGATGAAAAGACTATCTACTTCGAGTTTGGTACCACGAAGTCCTTGGGGTCGTCCGAGCACCTCGTTACCGTCAATGGTGTACCGCAGGGGGATAGCGTGAAGGATTCGTCGGTTTGGAATGTGATCGATGATACGCTCCTCGCTATCTTGCATGAGTTTCTCAAGATCAGTGTTGGTGACTTCAGAATCGGCCCGACTCGGAATAATTTCTCCGTGAGAGTAGAGCTCTTCAAGACCAATACTTCCAATTGCGACATGGGCTCGCTTCACAGTGATTCCAGCCGCTTTTTCGGCTTGAACGAGTGCGCTTTTGATACTACGAGCTACTTCGCTTTCTTGCATGATGTAGCCGCTTTTGAGCCCTCGACTTTCTGCGACTCCTGTTCCGATGATTTCTGGCTTTAGGTTTGTCCCGGTGACTCCCCGAGGCACACGAGCAATCGCTACCTTTACATGGTAGGTTCCAACATCTATACCTGTGATAATGTGATCAGCCATATTATGAAATGTTGAATTTCTTTAGAAACTTTTGCTCCAGCTTGTCCATTGTATCGCCATGGTCATGGCCTTTCAAATGAACACAACCGTGGATAAAGAGATAAGCGATGTAACCCTCTACAGAAAGATTAAAATCTTTAGCTTGCTTTCTGGCTACTTCAGGACAGATGAAAATCTCTCCTGTGTGTGCATCAAGCGGGAAAGAGAGGACGTTGGGGACGTAGTCTTTTTGTCGGTAGGAGATGTTTAGTGCTTGAGCCCGTTTGCTACCTACAAAGGCTAGCGACAGAGTGTAGGACTTACCAAGAATAGCGTCTTTGATTGTTTCGTATGGCCACGATGTGGGATACGAACGGACAGTACTTGAGAGCGAAAAATGTGTCATGGGTGCTATCCATTATATAGGATATAACACGTAAAAACCGCCACTGTATACAGTGGCGGTTTTTACGATTTTAACGACGTGAGCGGTGTTCTTGTACCTTTCCGAGCTTTACTAGCTTTTCGTACTCAACACTTTTATCGAGCTTCTTAAGCTTGGCAAAACGTTGTACGTTTCGACTCTTTATCCGAGTGAAGTAGCGGCCCTTTCGCACCTTTGGTACGATACCAGCTCCTTGTACTCGTTTAGTAAATCGGCGAATTACATTCGCGCTACTTTCGTTGTTATTTTTTGTTACTTCAACATTGGTTGCCATATGTGGGCATGAGCATACCATGTGGGCGTATCTAGCGCAAGCCTATCTACGCTGCAGCAGACGTCTGTTTGCGGAGTCGTTTTACGAGGTGATTTTGCTCAATATACTCTTGGTTTCGAACATTCATGTCACGGAGAATGACTGTGCCTTCCACAAACTCTTTTTGTCCGATTATGATGGTATAGCGGACACCTTTTGACTCGGCATCACGAAGCTGATTTGAAAGAGAATCGCTTGCGAGGCTGTGCATGACAGGGATGCCGGCCTGACGAAGAGTATCAAT
>JAIYEC010000021.1 GCA_027487145.1 bacterium
AAGAAGCCAGGCGAAAGTGGAGTAATCAAGACGTGGGCTCGCCGATCAACAATCTCACCAGAAATGGTCGGATTCACCTTCGGTGTTCATAACGGAAAAGACCATGTCGAAGTACTCGTTGCCGAGGAAATGGTAGGGCACAAACTCGGTGAGTTTTCACCAACGAAGAAGTTCTGGCGTCACGGAGGTAAGATGCAGAAAGAACTTGATCAGAAGAAGAAGGCTGCAGAAATCGCTGCTGCGAAGGCTGCTAAGACTTCTGCAACTGCTGCACCAGCTAAGAAGAAATAATTGGTATGAAAGCAATTCTCAAAGATTATCGTCAGTCACCACGTAAGGTTCGCCTCATCGCTGACCTCGTGCGTGGTAAAAAAGTAGCTGACGCACTTACTACCCTCCGGTTCGTAGATAAGCGAGCATCTGGCCCATTTGCTAAAGTAATTGCGTCAGCAGTTGCCAACGCAAAGCAGACCGGTGCCGACGAAACAAAGCTCTTTATTAAAGCAGTTGCTGTCGACAAAGCAGCAACTATCAAGCGATCAATGCCACGAGCTCGTGGTTCTGCATCGCGCATTAACAAGCGAAACAGCCACATTACTGTTGAGCTCGGCGTAAAATAATATATGACACACGTAGCTCACCCATATATTCAGCGTATCGGTGTCAATCGCGACTGGAGAAGTCGTTGGTTCACTACTGATCCAAAGAAGTTCCGCGAATACCTTCGTGTTGATGCCGCTCTCCGCAAGCACCTTAAGACTCGTCTTAAAGGGATGGCGGTGGACGCTATTGAAATCGAACGAAGCGACAAAGAAATTCGTCTTATTATCAAAACTGCCAAGCCAGGTCTTATCATTGGTCGAAGTGGGGACGGTATCACTGCTCTTAAGAAAGAGCTTGATCTCTTCCTTCGTTCACAAAAGATGATTGCTAAGCTTGGACTCAAGGTTGATATTGAAGAAGTTCGTTCACCAGAAGCATCTGCTCGCATTGTTGGGCAAATGATTGCTGAAGGTCTTGAAAAGCGCATGACATTCCGTCGTGTAATGAAGCAAACAGCCGAGAAGGTTATGGCCAACCGTGACGTTCAAGGTGTTCGTATGTCACTTTCAGGTCGACTTGGTGGTGCTGATATGGCTCGCCGAGAAGAACTCAAGAAAGGACGAGTGCCACTTCAGACACTCCGAGCTGACATCGATTTTGCTCGTGTTGAAGCTAACCTCCCATACGGAGTAATTGGTATCAAGGTTTGGATCTACCGAGGAGAAGTCTTCACAGATCGAACTGCTGGTAACAAGGAAGCGTCATCACCTCGTGGTGCTCAGTCTCGAGCTCCGCGCACTAACCGCCCTGCTAAGTAATCCCGTATGTTGTTTCCTAAGAAAGTAAAACACCGCAAATGGCAGACTAACCGCATCTCAGAAGAGCGCCGTCAGCGCCCTGATACACGCGGCGTCACCGTTGCGTACGGAGAGTATGGCCTCATGGCTACTACTGGCTCACGCGTAAAATCCAACCAAATCGAAGCTGCTCGTCGTGTGATTTCTCGTACGACTGGAAAGACTGGTCGAGTATGGATTCGAATCTTCCCAGATCGTCCAATCACTAAGAAGGCAGCTGAAGTACCGATGGGTAAAGGAAAGGGAGATCCAGATCACTTTGTGTTCGAAGTTCGCCCAGACCGAGTACTCTTTGAAGTAAGTGGTGTTCCAGAAGAAATCGCCAAAGAAGCATTTCGAAAGGCAACCGCAAAATTACCAGTAAAAGGCAAGTTTGTGCGACGCGCAGACACGCAAGCTAAATAAGCAAACCAACTATGACAAAGATGCAAGACATCCAAAAGAAGTCAGATGCGGAGCTTGTAGAGCTCGCACAGACTGCACGCAAGACAGTACAGAGTGAACGCTTCAAAGACGCGTTTAGTCGTAAGGCGGGAGTTATCCGCACTGCAAAGAAGGATACTGCTCGTGCACTTACAGAGCTCAATGCTCGCCGCCGTAATAACGCAACGAAATAAGTATGAGTACCGAACAAACAAGTAACGGTCGCGTGCTCCGGGGTAAGGTTGTCGCTTCAAAGATGACTGACACCATTACGGTAGCGGTAGAGCGATACGTAAAGCACCCAAAGTACAAGAAGTATCTCCGCCGCACCAAAAAGTACCTCGTTCATGACGCAGGGAACACTGCAAAAGTAGGAGAAGTGGTCGACATTACCGAAACCCGTCCGATCTCAAAGCGTAAAACCTTTAAGCTCGTAACTAAGTAAGCGTATGATTCAACCACAGACAATCGTAAAGATCACCGACAACTCAGGCGGTAAGATCGGACGAGTATTCAAGGTTCTTGGTGGCTCAAAAAAGCGCTATGCAGAACTTGGTGAAATGGTTGTACTTGCAGTTCAGACAGCTGAACCACGTAAGTCAATCAAGAAAAAGGACGTTGTGTATGGAGTAGTGGTGCGACAGCGCAAGCCATTCCGTCGTAAGGATGGTTCATACGTGAGCTTTGACGATAACGCAGTAGTGATTATCGATAAGGTGAAGAAAGAACCTAAGGCAAACCGTGTATTCGGTCCTATCCCACGTGAAATTGCCGAAGCTGGTTATCAGAAAATTGTATCTCTAGCCCCAGAAGTAGTTTAAAAAGTCTAAAATTGACGCATTGCCTCGTTGCTTCGCGAAAAATTTTGTTCACTGTACATCAAGTACACCTCACAAAATTTTTCGCTTGCGCCTCGCACTGCATTCAATTTGAAACTTTTTACTATCAAAGAGATTGTAATTGAATTCAACATATGAAAATCAAACAAGGAGATACCGTAAAGGTAATCGCAGGAAAAGATAAGGGAAAGACAGGTACTGTCCTCTCAACCCTTAAGGCAACTGAACAAGTGGTGATTGAAGGAATCAACGTTGCCAAGCGTCACCAGAAGAACAAGCGCACTCGTTCACAAGGTCAGATTATTGAAAAGAGCATGCCAATTCACGCTTCAAACGTAGCGCTTATGGAAGGGGATAAAACTGTCCGCGCTGGCTACAAAATGGAAGGTGAAGGAAAGGATGCTAAGAAGGTTCGTATTTCACGAGCTAGCGGAAAGAAAATTTAGTTTAGAAAGAATGTGTGGCAAATTTCTTTGTCACTACGCTGATTTATTCAGTCGCCGTAGAAAACTACGTCTTCTTCATAAATCAGCTAGGTTCCTCGAACTTTACTCACACATTCATCCTAAACCCTCAGAATTATAATTTGTAATAAAAAAGAGTATGGAATCAGTACAGGCTCAACTAAAGAGCGCATACACTGCGCTCAAAGATACCTTCGGGTACAAGAACGTTCACGAAGCACCAACTATTGAAAAAGTAGTAGTGTCAGTGGGAACCGGACGCATCGACGATAAAGCCAAGATTGCGCTTATCCAAGATCGTCTGGCAAAGATCACTGGACAGAAGCCATCGGCTCGTCCTGCTAAGCAGTCAATCGCTTCATTCAAGCTCCGTGCTGGTGAAATTATTGGCTACCAAGTAACTCTCCGTGGCGCACGAAAGATCCACTTCCTCGATAAGTTGATCCACCTCGCGCTTCCACAGACTCGCGACTTCCGTGGTCTTAAGACTACATCAATCGACGAGATGGGGAACTACACACTTGGTATCAAGGAACACTCAATCTTCCCAGAAACTACCGATGAAGAACTCAAGGACGTCTTTGGTATGTCTATCACTCTCGTGACGACCGCTAAGACAAAGGCTGAATGTGAAGCATTGCTTCGACACATTGGCTTGCCGTTGCAAAAGCCGACTGAATAATTAAGAAATAGAAAGGTACTAAAAATCCCAGACATCCGTCTGGGATTTTTAGTACCTGCATGCTATTGACAGGAAAAATAAGTCCACGTATCCTCCTTTCTAATTCTTTGATAAGAAGAGTTCCATACATTAAACAAAACACGGGGGATTACATGCACGACCCAACTCCTGCCCGTCTTACGGAAGCAAATCCCGGAGATACACCATATATGAGGCTTTCCTCAGAGATGATTCCTTTGGGGTTAGCGCTTGTGGCAGATAAACATCGTGGGGTACTCGGGACCTTAACAACTGATAATCTAGAGACGTTCCTTATTACAAGGGACGCAAGGATAGAAGGTGTCGTAGCCCAATTCAGCTCAAAGCCAGCAGCCAACGCGGGCATCATCGATTTTTGCTTCCGCTATGAAGAGGTTATTTTACCCTTATTTGCAGACGGAAATGTAAAGATTATTTGTGCTCCTGCCACTACCTTTGCAGAGAGGAATAGGGCTCCGGAGAGACTTCTTATCCTCGGACTCACGCTGAATGACAAAATTGAAGAAGGGAAAGGTCGACTCAAGTATGTGAGACTCCTCTTCGATAAGGCTCCGCCAGAGGGAACTCATGTGTTGTTGCTAAAGTAGTCATTCCAGCCCCGCACCAGCAAAAGCCCCGCGCTTTTGCAGGTGCGGGGCTTTTTGTTTGACTTTTTATAAAAATAATGTATTATAAGATCAGTGGCAATTATGCCCAGAGTTCTTTGACACAAGGACTCAACTAACTGAAGGAGATTAACTCATGGGAAGGCGTAGCCGAACGGTTGCGTTGCTTTTGGTGCCGACTTTGATCACTGCTTGCGGTGATATGAAAGAAGCCCAGCAGCGTGACGTCTACACCAAGTTCGAGGACTGTATGGCCGATTGGGGTCAGCAGGAACTCTGCGTGCAGCTCGGCCAAGCCGATGCTGCGCAGTTCGCAGAAGATACCACGGGCGTACAGGGGGGCGGCTCTGCCTCCAATACGCTCCTCTTCTGGGGACCGCACTACTATCCCTCCGATCGTTCGGTTGTCTACAACAATCGCACGATTACTCCGTCGCGAAATTCTGCGATGTCTCGGCCGTTCCGTGTTTCGGAACGATCGTCGCCATCTGCTAAGACCTCTGCTTCCAAACCGAGCACGGTTTCGCGTGGTGGCTTCGGCTCAACAGGCCGCAGCCTTTCGGCTGGCGGTTAACAAGGATACAGAAATAAATGGAACGATTGAACTACCTTGTACGTCCGAATTGGGAGGATCGTTGCAAAGAGGTCGGGTTCGACTTCTGTAGCATTCTCTCCAATGACGGAATGCCGTATTGGTCAGAAGGTGTGGGCTACAAATTCACACTTTCGCAGATCGATCATCTCGAGGATTCAACTAACGAGCTACATGCTATGTGTTTGCAGCTCGTTGCTGATATCATCTCGGGCGGCGAGTACCCTGTTGAGTACGGCTTGCCTGATCACGCGAAGGCGCTCATCGAGCGTTCGTGGTCTGAAGATCGTTCTCATCTCTATGGCAGGTTCGACTTTGCCTTCGATGGCACGTCGATTAAAATGCTCGAATACAACGCCGACACTCCGACTGGTTTGCTCGAAGCAAGTGTGGTGCAGTGGAACTGGATCGAAGATCTCGGTCTTCCTGACCAGTTCAACAGCATTCACGAAAAGCTCATCGAGCGCTGGTCGATGGTTACCGCTGGTCTACCAGCAGACACCCCGGTTCATTTCCTGTCATCGCAAGGTGGCGGGCGAGAAGACTGGGGAACAATCGAATACCTGATGGATACAGCGCTGCAGGCGAACTTGCCGCTCTCTGAAGTCGCCATCGATGACCTTGGCTGGGATTCGCGCAACAAAGCGTTTGTCGATCTGGCTGATCGTCCGCTGAAATATGCATTCAAACTTTATCCCTGGGAATGGATGTTCGCGGAGCGTTCCGGAAGGAGCTTGCCGCAAGCAAACACTCGCTGGATTGAGCCAGCTTGGAAAGCGCTTTTGTCATCTAAGGCGCTTCTGCCACTCCTGTGGCAACGGCATGAGGGACATCCGCTTCTCTTGCCGTCGTACTTCCATACAGAGGACTCGCTTCCGTCTTCGGGCAAATGGGTGAAGAAACCTCTCTATGCCCGAGAAGGTGCGAATGTTTCGCTTATCGAAAACGGTATGGAATCTGAGCTTTTGGGCTCAGCGTATATTCCCAAGTACGATAAGCGCGGCTACGTTCTCCAGGAATGGGTCGATCTTCCAGTCTTTGATGGGTTCCGTCCCATCATCGGCTCGTGGGTCATCGGTGATGAATCTGCCGGTATCGGCATCCGGGAGGAGAAAGACAATTTGGTGACAGGCAACTGCTCCCACTTTGTTCCGCACTCCTTCGTTGAATAACAAACCAATCAACAAGAGGTATTAGACATGACATACGTTACTGTGCCGGCGGCATCCGCCTTCTTCACTTACTCGCTTCTCAGCTTCGCACTGCTCGCCGGCTTCGGTCGGCTGTATCTCTGGATCACACCGTACAACGAGATGTCCCAGATCCGCGAAGGGAAGGTCGCGCCTGCGCTCGCTTTGGGCGGTGCGCTGCTCGGCTTCACCATGCCGCTTCTGTCGCTGTCATACCATGGCAGTAACCTGATTGATTTCTTCCTGTGGTCGCTGCTCGCCGGCGTCTTCCAGGTCGTGCTGTTCAAACTCCTCTATCGGATTCTTCCGATGGAGGCGACCGCTGACAATCGAGCAGTCGGGACGCTGTACGCGTTTCTGGCCCTCTCTGTCGGTCTGATCAACGCGTTCTCGCTGATTCCCGGCTAAGCGAAGGGGTACCCATGAAAAAGGAACATATTATACTCCTGATTCTGGGTACCCTCAGCTTTCCTGGCTGTGGGTACAATAGAATCCAGGCGCTCGATGAAGAGGTGTCAGCCGCGAAGTCTGGCATCAGCATCGTGTACCAGAAACGGGCGGATCTCGTCCCTAACCTGGTGGCAGTCGTGAAAGCGACAGCTCAGCATGAAGAAAGCGTTTTTGTGGAGGTGGCACGTGCCCGAAGCCAGGCTTCGACATATACCACTCAAGCAAAAGCTGACGGGGTGCTGACAGACGATGAGATGCGGGAGAATGACCGCAACCAGCGAGCGTTGAGCGGCGCAATCGCTCGTACACTCGTGGTGGCCGAAAACTACCCCGAGCTCAAGTCGAATCAAAACTTCACCATGCTGCAGCGACAGCTCGTGCAAATCGAGACACAAGCAGCGGCAGCCCGAAGTCGATACGTCCGAAAGGTTCGCGACTACAACACGTACATCCGTCAATTTCCCGTAAACGCAACGGCCAGCACCTTCGGGCATGAAGTCAAGCCACAACTGGAATTCCAGGATGAACCAAGTTTGAAGTTGGCTCCCAACATCAACTTCGAGCGTCCTCTAGAGAAACAACGGAGTTAACACCCATGAAGAGTTTGTTCTTGAGGGTAGCCAATAATTTGCGACTGATTGCAACGATTTATGTTGCCAGTCTCATCTTGGCAGCTTACCTCTTTCAGTTCTTCGAGAACCGAACGTTCCTTGAAGGGTTGTGGTGGGCGATTGTCACTGCACTTACCATCGGATACGGGGACATTAGCCCCGTCACTCTGGAAGGGAAAACCGTCGCGTTCTTTTTCAGTCATTTCTGGATTTATCTCGTGGGGCCGATGATTATCGGCAACATCATCCTGCAGATCCTCCAGGATCAGGAGAAGTTCACCCACGAGGAACAGGAGTGGCAGGAAGCCTCTCTCAAGGCGATCGCAGAACAGCTTGGTGTCGAGCTGCCGAAGAGTCCTCGCGACTACTGATAATCGAAAATCTGTGTCGCCACCCCGGTCCCGTACCAACAAAGAGCCTCGCGCTCTTGTTGGTGCGGGGCTTTTGTTTTGTAATTTGACAGAGGTCAACCCTTCAGCTAGTTGTAAACCTCGCGAACAGTGAATGCCTAATCGCTTCTGACACTGGAGAGTAGTTCCTAAACCCACGCCCTCGAGTCCGCTCGCGGGTTTTTTTGTTTTTTAGGCTAATTGAGATACCTTTTCCTTGCTATTTTTATATTTTCTGGTATTCTTGGCCCCGTAACGAGTGGTCCTGAGAAGCCACCGTGGAAAGCTCATTTCCCTTGAAATAAGCTGGATTTATAAGGGAGTACGTCACCATTTCTAGGTGATACGACTCCATCAGAGCATTTAATTTGGTACATTTCTTCGTCGCTACGAAATTTTTCTCGGTCATCGTAGGTTTACTACGTTTCTCTCGAAAAATTTCTAAGCTTCTCGAACTTTACTCAAATTAAACACTCTGATCTCACTAATAAAAAATCGAATGGCACGAAAGTCTTTGATTGTACGTTCAGAACGTACACCAAAATTTAAGTCACGTGTTGTCCGCCGCTGTAAGCTTTGTGGCCGAAAGCACGGATACCTCCGCGACTTTGATATGTGTCGAATTTGCTTCCGCGAACTCGCACATGAAGGACAGATCCCAGGCGTAAAGAAATCATCATGGTAGGAGATACGATCGGCGATTTCATTATCCGCCTTAAAAACGCTGGTGCAGTTAATAAAGCTACGGTTTCAGTACCGTACTCAAAGCTCCGCCATAGCGTTGCAAAGAAGCTTGTAGACGCAGGGTACATTACTGCTGCAGTTGAACACGGAAAGCGTGTTCAGGACAAGACCCTTGAAGTTACTCTAAAGTACGAAGGTGGTTCACACCGCATTCGTGGCGTTAAGCGTATCTCTAAGCCAGGTCGCCGTCTCTACACCAAGGTCGCAGATATTCATCCCGTAAAGTTTGGACAAGGACACATGATCCTCTCTACTCCAGCTGGTATCCTCACCAACGAGGAAGCCAAGGAGAAGAAGGTGGGTGGTGAGCAGTTGTTCATTATTTGGTAAGTATGAGTCGTTTAGGAAAAACACCACTTCAGATTCCAGCTGGCGTCACTATTACAGTTGACAACAGTGTTCTTGAAGTGAAGGGACCAAAGGCAACCTTGTCTCGTCCGGTACGAAATGACGTAACGTTCACCTTTGAAGGTGATGTACTTACCCTTACACCAGGTAAGACAGATCTTGCAAAAGCTCTCTGGGGTACTTACGCTGCGCACGTGCGCAACATGGTAAAGGGAGTAACTGAAGGGTTTGAAAAAATTCTCGAAATTGAAGGAGTTGGATACCGTGCTGAAGTAAAAGGGACAGACCTGGTCATGAACCTTGGATTCTCTCACCCGGTTATTCTAGCTATCCCAGCAGGAATTACTGCAGAAGTAGTAAAGAGCGTGATTACTCTAAAAGGTTCAGATCTAGAAGAGCTCAATCAGTTTGCTGCAAACGTTCGTAAGGTCAAGAAGCCAGAGCCATACAAGGGCAAGGGTATCCGCTACCGTGGCGAATTTATTATCCGCAAGCAAGGTAAGAAGGCCTCATAATCGTAATCACTGTATATGGAAAAGACACAATACAAAAACCACATGCGTGAAATGCGACATAAGCGACTTCGAGCCAAGATTGCTGGAACAGCTACTCGCCCACGTCTTGCGGTATTCCGCAGCAACACTGCTATCTACGCACAACTTATTGATGATGTGGCTGGAAAGACTCTCGCTACTGCTGACTCTCGAAAGGAGAAGGGTACCGGAGTTGAGAAGGCACAGCTTGTAGGAGCAGCAATTGCAAAAAAAGCTCAAGCACTTTCTCTCACTGAGGTTGTATTCGACCGCGGTGGGTTCAAGTACCAGGGAGCAATTGCAGCCTTGGCTGATGCAGCCCGCGCAGCAGGACTTAAGTTTTAGGCCTGAGTACTGGCTATCTTTGAAAGATTTTTCTTTCAAAAATAGCGATTGTACGAAGAGCCGTTTTGAACAATAGTCCGGGGGACTAATGTTCGAAACAGTCCAACACTCACAGAAATCAAAAATAGAAACAAAATTATTTACTCTAAACATTTAACAAAATGTCAGAAACTAAACAGCAGGAAGCTACAACTGAAGTTGAAACTTCAGAAATCGTAGTGCCGGAAGCGGTAGCTACAACCGATGCACCAGCTGGTGAAGCTACGACTCGTCGACCATACTCTGCGCGTGGTGGCGACCGTCGTGGAGGAGCTGGCGGTGGTCGTAATGATCGTCGTCCGCGTCGCCAAGCTCGTCCGGAACGCGTACGTCCAGAGTACGACCAAAAGATTATCAGTATCCGCCGCGTAACTCGTGTTATGGCTGGAGGACGTCGTTTCAGTTTCTCTGTAGCGATGGTCATCGGTGATAAGAAGGGTAAGGTAGGTGTTGGTATTGGCAAGGCTGGAGATACACAGCTCGCAATTGAGAAAGCAGTACGTGACGCAAAGCGAAACATGCTTGTGATCCCAATGAACAAAGACGGTCACATTCCACATGACGTACACACAAAGTACGCTTCAAGTGAAGTAATGATTCAACCAGCACCAGGTCGTGGACTTGTAGCCGGTTCATCAGTACGTATCGTACTTGAAATGGGAGGAGTAAAGGATGTTACTGCTAAGATATTCTCTCGCTCAAAGAACAAACTTAACAACGCTCGCGCTGCTGTCGAAGCGCTTAAGCAACTTAAGAAGACTTCATAATATGCAGCTTCATGAACTTAAGCCGATAACTCCAAAGAAGACGCAAAAGCGAATCGGACGGGGAGGTAAGCGCGGTAAGATGTCAGGTCGCGGACACAAGGGTCAGACTGCTCGAGCTGGTAACAGTACTCGGTCAGAAATGCTTGAATTCATCAAGAAGATTCCAAAGCTCCGTGGTCATGGTAAGAACCGAGCACGTACCGTAAATGAAGAACGTGTTCTTGCAGTGCCAGTAAACGTGGCAAAGCTCGAGGCAGTCTTCGAAGCGGGTGCTACGGTAACACCAAAGACCTTGGTCGCAGCAGGTGTTATCACAACTGTTCGTAAAAAGGCTCCAGTCGTCAAGATTCTTGGAACTGGTGAAATCACTAAGAAAATCAACGTAGAAGGGTGTCAGGTCTCTGCCAGCGCAAAGACAAAGATTGAAAATGCTGGCGGAACTGTGAAATAAGCGATAGCATAATCTTTATGCAGACATTTCTTCACAAACTAAAAATCATTGTTACAGAACGAGCGATTCGTAATCGAGTACTCTTTGTACTCGGTGCGCTCATCGTGTTCCGTGCGTTAGCGGCAATTCCAATCCCAGGAGTAGATCAAAATGTCCTTGAACAGTTCTTTGCGAACAATCAATTTCTTGGACTCCTTAATATCTTCTCTGGTGGTGGCCTCGCTAATCTCTCAATTGTAATGCTTGGTGTTGGTCCGTTCATTACGGCCTCAATCATCATGCAGTTGCTGACAGTGATGTCTCCGGCTCTCAAGAGCATGTACACTGAAGAAGGTGAAGCAGGACGAGCGAAGTTTACGCAATACAGTCGTATGCTCACGCTTCCACTTGCTATCTTGCAGGGATTTGGTTTCCTTACCTTGCTCCAAAGTCAGGGAGTCATTAGCGGACTTTCAACCTTTGACTTTATAGCTAACGTAACCCTCATTGTTGCTGGTTCAGTCATGCTTATGTGGATTGGTGAACTTGCGACTGAATACGGTATTGGAAATGGTCTCTCAATCATTATCTTCGCTGGTATCGTTGCAAGCTTCCCAGCTACTATCGGTCAGTTAGCGTATACGTACGACCCAACCCAGCTTCCGTTGTACATTGGATTCGTACTCGTTGCCCTTGCTATCGTTTTCCTCGTCGTGTATATGACTGAGGCAGAACGTCCCGTGCCGGTAACGTACGCCAAGCAAAGTCGAGGAGGACAGACATATGGTTCAAGTACATCGTACATTCCACTTCGTCTTAACCAAGCTGGAGTAATCCCAATCATTTTTGCGCTTTCGATCATTCTTTTCCCTCAAATGGTCTTGAATATTCTCTCAGCGTTTAACTTGCCATGGGTACCAGCAGCTAATGAAGTGGTAACAAACTTCATCAACAACCAGGTGGCATACGGTATTACGTACTTTATCTTGGTATTCCTCTTTACCTTCTTCTACACTGCGGTCACCTTTGATCCAGATGCAATGGCAAAGAACCTTCAGCGTAACGGTGCGTTTATCCAGGGCCTTCGCCCAGGGTCACACACTGCTGAATACCTCGGTAATGTGGTAACTCGCCTTACGCTTGTGGGTGCGGTATTCCTCGGATTTGTGGCTGTGCTACCAGTAGGTATGCAGTTACTCACCGGAGTCGCAGCACTAGCAATTGGTGGAACCGCGGTATTGATTGTGGTGAATGTAGTTCTAGACCTACTACGTCGCCTCGATGCCCAGGTATCACTTCGAGAGTACTAAAAGAAAAGCCTAAAATCACTTCGTCTACTTTGTTAGACTGCGAAAAAAGACCCTCGCTGGATATCTATCCCACTCGGGTCTTTTTTCTTGTCCGCCTCGTATCCAAAGCAATTTTAAGCTTCCCCCGCTACCTCGTTTTAGCTATATAAGAAAATCCTTCGCTGACAACAGCCCAAAAAATCCCCACCTGAGAGCGGATTTTTTCGTTTTGACACTACATTAATTTAAAGTACTATAAAAACAGAACAGGAGGCATATTATGTACGTTCCCAATATTGACCAAGAAACCCGCGACACTCTCATCAAAGTTCTTATGAATCCATCGAAAGATGTTCCTACTGATGCTGAAATAACAGAAGTGTTCGAAGAGGGTGTCGACGCGCTTACTGCTAAGTGGCGCCTGCGTTTCAGGGGTTATGATGGACATATCATCGAACTTGCTATCCAGAGAGCGGCTGACAGGGGTGTTATTAAGACGCTTTATGATTGGAGACTCAAAGAAGCATAAGCAAACTACAAAAAACCGGCGCCTTGGCGCCGGTTATTTTTAGTATTGATTTTTGAACGAGTACCCAAGCGGTACCGCGCTATGACGTGGTTCCCAGGTTTCTGAGTCGAGCCATTCGCGATAGATGTCAAAGACCGTGATAGCAACCGATTGCGGATCGTGACGAGAAGTATCGATAATGAGATCAAAATGTCGAGTGCTGTATGGGTCGATACCATAGAGTTGTCGGAAGCGGTTTTGTTCGTCATTCATTCTTCCTTTAACCTGTCTGGCCACGTCTGGCAGGGAAGACCCCCCTTCACCAGCGCTACTTCGCTTCTTATTATTTACCGCGTCTTTAAAGATGCGAGCGGTAGCGACTTCAAGATCAAGGTCAAGGTATACCTTAAAAGACTCTGGAATCCAGTAGAACCCTAGTCGAGAGTCGATGACGACGTCTTTAGCGTTTCGAAGTGAACGGAGCTCCTCATCTACTTTGTCATCAAGATCATGTTCATCGTTCGCGCGACGGTTGTACTCCTCAAGACTCATACCTTCTTTAGCCAAGACACGGCGAACCATATCACCAGAGGAGTGACGAGTGTAGCCCAGTAGTTCAGCTACCCGGTCAGCCGTGGAAGACTTCCCACTGCCGGGTTTGCCGGAAATAGTAATGATATGCTTTCGTTTCATCCCGCTGCACAGATTGATGCTGCTGGCACGCCGTGCCAGCGTAACAGAGAGTTAATTTTGTAAGTTTTTCGCATATATGGTCTGGGTAATGAATCGGTTGGTCTTATTTGTCACAGCATCAATACTTGCTGCGGGATTCATGGCTTTAGGATAGCATATCTGTTGCGAAAGACTCTAAAAATTGGTACTCTCCTGTGGCACATGGACTTCACAACCAAGTATAAAAGCATCGTTTTCATGGGGAAAATTTCTTCAGGAAAGGGAACACAGGCACACAATGTGCTTCAGGCATTCGGTGGAACACTGTACTCAAATGGTGACAAAATGCGAACGACAGCAACATTTGAAACACCATTTGGCGAAAAGATGAAGGAAACCTATGAAGGTGGGTTCTTGATGCCCGAATGGGTAGCTTCGTATTGGATGACTCACGCACTGGTATCAGAACATATCAATGATACGATTGTATTTGAGGGTGTTGCCAAAAAGCCAAACGAAGCAGTTTTGTTTGACGAGATTCATCACTGGATTCATCGTCCATATGTAGTGTTCCATCTTGAAATTAGCGATGACGAGGTGCGGAGGCGGAGTGAACGCAGGGCACGTGATGTGGTTGATTCCCCTAAGTCAGTTGAAAAACGATTAGAGGAGTATCATACCTATACTGCAAAATCGATTGAATTTTTCCGAGGCAAAGGCACACTAATTGATATTGATGGCACCCTCTCGCAGGAAGCTGTAAAGCAACAAATTTTTAATTATCTTATCTAGTAACTCATGAACGCACTCACTGTTATTTTTATTGGTCCGCAAGGAAGTGGAAAAGGAACTCAAATTGAGAAGCTTGATGCAATCATGATTGAGAAAGATCCGGTTCGACGGGTGGTTGATATTCAAACAGGGCGTCGCTTTCGCTCACTCGCTGCACGTAGTGAGACGTTTGCTGAGAAGAAAGTTGCTGTGACGCTCGATACCGGAGTACTTCAACCAGATTTCCTCACACATATCTTATGGGGTGAGGCTATGCTTGATCAGCTTGACCCAAAAAGTCACTTGCTTATTGATGGATTTCCTCGCACGGTGCCACAAGCCCATGTACTTGATGATGCATTTAAGTTTTTTGAACGAAATGAAATTCACGTTATTAATTTAGAAACTCCTGAAGAAGTAGTCCGTGCCCGTATGGTATCGCGCGCTAGAGCAGATGACACAACCGAGTCAATCGAAGAGCGGCTCCGGTGGTATCGTGAAGATACCTTGCCTGTTCTTCAGTACTACCGATTGCGCGCACAGACACATGTCCATGACATTGACGGTATGGACACTATTGAAGGCGTACATCAGCAAATTTTGAAAGCCCTTAACCTCAATTAATATGATTACCAAGAAGAGCCCTGAAGAAATCGAAATCTTAAAAGAAGCCGGAGGGATTCTCGGTACGATTTTGCGTGAGCTTGGTGAGGCTCTAAAACCCGGAATGACCACCCTTGATGTTGATGATATGGCTATGGAGCTTGTAGAGAAGTATCAAGTAGAGCCAGTACTTCTTGGATATCACCCCACCTTCGCTGATAAGCCATACCCAGCCGCTATTTGTGTTTCAGTGAATGACTGTGTCCAGCATGGTGTTCCAAGTGAAGATACTATTTTAAAAATCGGTGATACGGTTAATCTTGATATGTCGATTGCGCATAAGGGAATGATTGTCGATTCGGGTATTACCGTGGGTGTGGGGGAGATATCAGACGACGCAAGGCGACTAATTGAGGTAACGAAAGAAGCTCTTGCGCTTGGCATCAAACAAGCAAAACCCGGAAATCATATTGGTGACATCAGTCACGCAATCCAGACATTAGTGGAGTCTCGCGGTTTTTCAGTCGTTGAAGTGCTCTGTGGGCACGGTGTTGGGTACGCCGTTCACGAGGAACCAACTATTCCAAATTTTGGAAAGCCAGGAACTGGTCCACTCATCGAAGTTGGACATGTCTATGCTATTGAGCCGATTGTAAACATTGGTGGGCCGGATGTATTTTTTGACGACGAAGGAGATGGATATTCAGTGTATACTGAAGATGAAAGCTGGAGTGCTCACTTCGAGCATACGGTAGCGATTACCGAAACCGGCCCACTTATTTTAACGAAACCAGCGTAGTCTTTGATGACAGATTGCTGTCTTTGCGGTATACTGCCGCGGTAATTTAACTAAACATATATGGGTATACTTCCACATCAAGAACGTTCATTAGTCCTCCTAAAGCCTGACACTGTACAGCGGAGTCTCGTTGGAGAGGTAATTAAGCGCTTTGAAAATACTGGTCTTAAAATCGCTGCTATGAAGATGATTGTGCCAACCGAAGCACAGCTTCTTTCGCACTACAACAAAGATGATGCCTGGTACCAACGTAAGGGTGAAGGGATTGTGCGTGAGCTCGAACAGCAGGGAAAGCCAATTGAGAAAGAACCAATTGAGTACGGAAAAGATATCATTCGTACCATCGTCCGCTACATGACAGCAGCTCCAGTGGTCGCTATGATCCTTGAAGGAAATAAGGCGGTGTCTGTAGTGACTAAGATTGTTGGTACCACTGAACCAGCAACATCAGACGTAGGAACAATCCGGGGTGACTACACTGTCGACTCATACTTTCACGCTACTTTTGAAAACCGAGCAGTCCGAAACCTTGTTCATCAGTCAGAATCTCCAGAAGAAGCAGAGCGAGAAATTGCTATCTGGTTCAAGGATGAAGAAATCATGAACTATGTGACTGCGCAGGAGCGGATTATGTATGATGTGAACTTTGACGGCCAGGGCGAATAGCCACTGTACACGTCATTAACTTCGTCACATTTCGAAAAAAGCCGCTCAATGTACCCCTGTACACCTCGCGGCTTTTTTCTTGTCCGCTTCGTCGGCTGATTGCGGGCGGTTTCTTTTTGTTTGTAAATTAAAATCATCTTTATATCTTATAAGATATAAAGATGATTTTTGACAATAGGCGCAGAAAGATACATCGCTTCAGATGCGTTTATTCACATTTTCAGTTTTTAGATTTAGAGTATACTTATCAGTGGAACCACATCACGTATGTTCCAGAATACAAAGCATTAGGGCTGCCTGTAGTCGCGCAACGTAAAGAGAACTGGCAACAGATTTCTGACACGAAGCGGAAAGGGTGCCCACCTGATCTAACGTCAGGGGCATGCGTCTGTGGTTCCCTTAGAAAACGCCTCTCACATGAGGGGCTTTTTCTTTTATGACAGGGTGCTAGTATTGGAGTATGCCACCTATCATTGTCTGGATGTTTCTGCTTATTTCGGGGATGTTTGCAACCGTGCATAATCTTGCCGTCACAACATCACTGTATTGGTACTACACGTGGTTTGATAGCATCATGCACTTGTGGGGTGGAGCACTCATTGTGCTTGGAGTGTATGCCATATGTTCCCTCAAACACGTTCCACTAAAACCAACCACTGTTCTTATATTTTCAACCCTCTTTTTCATCATGATTGTCTGGGAGATTTTTGAATGGCAGGCCGGATTATTTGAACCAGGATTTCATCTGATGGAAACAACGAAAGATATTATTGTCGGGTTTGTCGGTGGACTTTTAGGGTATGCAGCTGCTATTAACCTTCGCTTAAAGTAAGTATATGTCGACATTGGGATTTTACGGGGGAGTTGGATCGGTTACAGGAGCAAACTTTATGCTTGATACCGGAAAGACTGCTATTTTGGTTGATTGCGGGTTAGTACAGGGGGATAAGTTTGCTAATGAAATTAATGCTGAACCGTTTGTCTATGATCCAGCCAAAGCTGATGTACTTATAGTCACACATGCCCACGCCGACCACATCGGTAGGATCCCAAAGCTTGTGAAAGATGGCTTTTCTGGAAAGATTTATTCTACTGAACCAACTCGAGCATTGGCTCGTCTGATGTTTGATGACGCACTGAAGATTATGCAAATGGAGTCAGAGCGTGACCAGCGAGAGGTGATGTGCGAGCAGATGCACATTGATCAAGCCCTAGCTCTCTGGCAGGTGAAGGACTATAAAACAGCCTTTGAACTTGATGATGGTGTTACCGCTACCCTCTATGATGCAGGACATATTTTAGGCTCTTCAATAGTCGAACTTACTCGTAATGGAAAGAAGATCGTCTTTACCGGAGATCTTGGAAATGTCCCGCAACCCTTGGTCGGAACACCGCATATACCAACTGAGTATGATTATATGGTTATGGAGAGTGTGTATGGCGACCGGAGTCACGAAGAGGTTAATGAGCGAAGTGAGCTCCTGAAAGGTTATATCGAAGAGACTATTCGCACCAAAGGGACTCTTATTATTCCAGCCTTTTCGATGGAGCGTACTCAAGGTATGTTGCTTGAAATAAATAACTTGATTGAAAGTAAGCAAATTGCACCAATCAAGACATTTCTTGATTCACCGCTAGCAATTCGAGTGACTGAGGTATACCGGAAGTCAGTGCAATTTTTAAAACCAGATGTCCGTGCACAGATCGAAGCGGGGGACGATATTTTTGCCTTTGATGGACTCAAGTTCACCGAGACGGTCAAAGAGTCATCACAAATTGCTCGCGTACCTGGACCAAAAATCATCATCGCTGGCTCAGGTATGAGTCATGGTGGTCGGATTCGTACCCACGAAAAAGAGTATCTTGATGACAGAAATTGTATTGTGCTTTTGGTAGGGTATCAGACTGTAGGGAGTATTGGACGCCTCCTTCAAGATGGTGCCAAGCATGTTTGGATTGATAACATGAAGGTGAAAGTGAACGCGAAGGTGGCGACAATTCGCGGGTACTCTGGACACGCTGACCGTGATCAGCTCGTGGAGTTTGTCCATGGAGGATTGTCTCCGAAGACGAAACAAATCTTTGTCACTATGGGTGAAGAACGTTCATCGCTCTTTCTTACCCAGCGACTTCGCGATTACTTGGGCGCTCCTGCTATAGCGCCAGAAGCGAACGCTGAAATTACCATTGATTTTTAATTTGTATTGTATGCTACCAATCACCATGTTGTTTACAGGATTACTCGGACTGTTGTTTATGTTCCATACGGTTCGTGTTATTCTCGCGAGACGTTCTGCACACATTAATCTTGGTATGGGCGATAGTGATGCATTACTTCGTACAATTCGGATTCACGGTAACTTTTCGGAGTATGTTCCATTATTGCTACTCATTATGGCGTTACTTGAACTATCGGTTGTATCCGAAACAGCTTTGTACGCATTTGGTACCTCAGTGGTGGTTGGTCGGCTGTTACACTTTTATGGTATCTATTCTCCAACCACACCCGGTATAGCCAGAATTATCGGTATGGTACTTACCTTTATTCCGTTGATTCTTGGTTCAGTCTGGCTGATACTATTATCACTATAATGTACACAAAACGCTGTCCGTGAGGGTGGTAGTTTAGATTAACAAAGTAATATGAAAACGCTCTTCTGGTACACTTACCAGAAGAGCGTTTTGATTCTGCGCCTCGGTGGGAACAGAATCAGGTAGACTTGGCCGTCACCTCCCAGACTCCGCATGGCTTACCTGCGTGTGCAACCTGGATGAAGAACTCGGCCTCTTGTTGTGCGATAGTGAAATCGAATTCGTCGAAGCTGGTTCGGGTAATCGTGGGTTCGACCACATCCTGACCCGAAATTTCCTCGATGAATGCTGTTTCGGTGAGGAATACGAGGGACTTTGTGGTCGTACCTTCTCGAGCCTGGTACTGCTCTTCAAATGAGGCAGTGATAGCGAGAATCTCTTCGTTTCCGTCAGCCCCAGACCAGTCTTCAATCGTTGTAAACTTGGTACCTTGTTCGATCGCGAGCCGACATTTTTCGTGTAGCGCCTGGATATCAATCTCAGGGGTCTTGGCCAGGACCGGTGTGGCAAGCAAAGCGCCTGCCAAAAGAACAGTGATCAATTTGTGCATTATGTTTCCCTCTTTTTAAATGCGGTGAGACTATATATAAATATTAGTACATTGTAAAGGTATTTCTGTAGTAAACAGATAGCAAAAAAGACCGGCTAAGCCGGTCTTTTTTTTGCTATCTATTTTACAGATTCTACTACACGAGTGAATGCTTCTGGTTTCTCAACAGCGAGTTGAGCTAGAATCTTTCGGTCGAGGGTAATGCCCTTATCCTTTAGCATTTTGATGAAGCGACTGTACTTGAGTCCGTGCTGCATGAGAGCGGCGTTGATGCGGACAGTCCAGAGTGCGCGGAAGTCAGCTTTCTTGTCTTTGCGGTGTGCAAATGAGTGAAGCTGAGCGTGGTAGATAGCGTCGCGAGCTGCGCGCTTCTTCTTTGAACGCTGGATACGATATCCCTTTACTTCATCGAGGATATTGCGTCGGCGCTTTTGGGCCATGAGGCCTCCTTTTACACGTGCCATATTGTTTCGTTACTTATTG
>JAIYEC010000016.1 GCA_027487145.1 bacterium
CAAAACGTGTTACACACTTAGTCAAAACAGAGGTTTTCTCTTGCTATACTAGTGTCATGAAAGATTTGGTGGAACTGAAACGACAATTTCTTGAGTACCTGGAAATTGAAAGGGGCAGGAGTGTAAAGACGGTTGAGAACTATGATCGCTACTTAGAACGATTTTTTGCTTTTGCGAAGGTCAAAACAGTTTCACAGCTAAGTGAAACTCAGATTCGTGAGTTCCGCCTGCACCTTAATCGTCAGGCTGGAAGCAAAGTGGGCGGACGTGTGGAACCGATGAAGCGACGAACCCAGAACTACTACTTAATAGCACTTCGGGCGTTTCTCAAGTTTTTACGAAAACGAGGGATTGAAGCGCTCTCTCCAGAGCGAATCGAATTGGCCAAGGTCCCAGAGCGTTCCATCGATTTGATTACCTCAGCTGAGCTCAAGCGCTTGCTTAACGCTCCTGACATAAAGACGCTTGAGGGAAAGCGAGATCGAGCAATTTTAGAACTCCTCTTCTCTACCGGACTGCGTATCTCAGAATTATGCGGGTTGTCTATTGACGATGTTGACCTAACTCGTGATGAGTTCTCAGTCAGAGGAAAGGGCGATAAGGTGCGGGTGGTATTTCTATCTGATGCTGCAAAAAAGTATGTGCAAGAATATCTCACCGCTCGAAAAGATTTAGAAGAAGCACTCTTTGTTCGCTATGGACGTAAGGCCCATGATGGCGGGGACTCGCGGCTACAGCCTCGGGCCATACAACGACTGATTAAATTCTATGCCGGTAAAGCTGGTATCACTCGTAAGGTGACTCCACACGTCATCAGACACAGCTTTGCTACCGACTTACTTTCAAACGGAGCTGACTTGCGATCCGTTCAGGCTCTTCTTGGTCATGCCAATATTGGTACCACCCAGGTGTATACCCACGTTACCGACAAGCATCTCCGTGAGGTCCATAAGAAATTTCATGGGAAATAAAAAGACCGCCAGCATGACCAGGTATTTTTACTACAACAAGCGAGTCATACAAGTGCTTGCATTTGAGATGCGAGTGAAGTTGGAGGAATAAAAAAGACCGCCGTCCCTGAGGACGGCGGTCTTTTTTATTACGCGCGCTTAACGTTTGCTGCAGCAGGACCCTTCGGACCTTGTTCTACATCAAAAGTAACTACGTCGTTTTCGCTGAGCTCGTCAAATGTGACATCAACGAGGGCTGAAGCGTGGAAGAAAACATCCTTGCTTCCGTCTTCTGGCTTGATAAAGCCATACCCTTCGTCGCGCTTGCGAACGATTGAACCTTTCATCGTACTTTGCTTACATTACTAACTACAAAACATCACTTCGCCTTATCTTCGCATCAAAGAGAGGAGCTGTTTCGTCCCTTGCATTAAAGCACACCCTGAGATAAACACAAGGCTTCGGCGAAGCGTCAGATACGGACTTGAGAATGGTACAATTAAGGTATGGTAGAAACTGGTAATCAAAAGACCATCTTACTAGTAGAAAACGAGCAAAACATCAGAGAGCTCTTTGCTATGGCACTCATTAAAGCTGGTTTCAAAATTGTCATGGCTGAAAATGGAGAGCAGGGTGTTGTGCAAGCTTTGAAACATCGTCCAGATTTAATTCTGCTCGACATTGATATGCCGCTTATGAACGGTCATGAGGCAGCTGAGAAAATACGACAAGATGAGTGGGGTAAACATGCTCGCATAGTGTTTCTCACTAATCATAGTGATCCGCAAAATGTCGCCCATGCTATCATGTTAAAACCCGAAGATTACATTGTGAAAGCCAATATTCCAATTAGTGAAATTGTAAATCAAGTTCGCATTGCCACCTACGGAACTTCTAAAACTCTCTAGCTTCTCTCATTTGTAAAACTTCAAATAAAATTCCGGCTGAACTAAGCTCGCGGGAAAAATGGGGATAGGTTACACTCTTCCCTGTTTCATTTAAAGTTGCGTCGTGCACAGGGATGGCAACGTTTGGGTTTACTTTTTTAGCGTAATTAATTGCCTCACTAACCTTACACCATGGACCAGCGACAGGTAGTGCAAGGATATTTACTGTCTCTTCCGGAACAGTGTAGGCGTCTCCCGGAAAGAAAAATTCATTGTTTACGAAGTAGCCGGTGTTTTGCACCATACCAAACTCCTCAAAAATTTCTACATGCTCTCCATCGTATGCTTTAAGTCCTACCCCGTGTATGGTTTCAACCTCTCTCCCTTCAAGAATGTGAGCAGAAACCCCCAGTGATTCTAAAAGCGTTGCGACGCTTTTGTTAGTGACAACTACAGCAGTTGGATTCAGTTCTAAAATTGCTGTAACTGAATCGGTATGAAAGTGATCTGCGTGTTCGTGAGTGATGAGTATGATATCAATGTTTGTCAGAGTATTTTGTTCAGTGCTAAACCGACCTGGGTCAACCAGAATCTGCTTTCCGTTAGTTTCTAGCAAAAGACAACAATGTCCGAACTTTGTGATTTTCATACGTGTATTATGCATTGTCTCCAGCGACGTAGCCAGTGCTCCAGCAAAGTTGCAAACTATAGCCACCTGACGGTCGATCGATGTTAAGGAGATCGCCGACTATATAAAGATGTGGAACTATTTTTGATTCCATTGTTTTCATAGTAAGCTCTGTGAGTGGTATACCACCTGAAGAGACAACGGCTTTATCGGCACCCAACAAACCTTTTACCAATAATGGCATCGCCTTGAGAAACGTCACCAGTTTTACGCGGTCAGATATGGTGATACTGTGGCACGGTGTGTCACCATCTATACCAAGTTCATGAAGAACGCCAGCTGAGAGAGCAG
>JAIYEC010000007.1 GCA_027487145.1 bacterium
ACTGATGATGTTCGCGAAGCGCCGGCAGGCATGAATGTCTTTATTCTCACGCTTGAAGAAGGAGGGAATACTGAAAACGCCACCTCAGGTGAACGAGCAGACCGAATGACTCGACTCAAAGATTGGGCACTGCGGTTTGACGGACTGACCCAGTATTCACAAAAGAGAGCCGAGCCAGAGGAGGTAGAGATTGATGGACTCAAGGCGCTGAAGTATCAAGCTGATGGTCTGTACCAGCAAACCATCTACTTGGCTGCCTACAAGAACAATGTCTATATGTTTGTGAGTCAGTATAATGAAGAGTCGGACATCTCATATACTGCGTTCCAAGAACTTCTTTCGTCAGTCAGTTTCAACTAGAAAAAACGGCCACCGCAGTGGCCGTTTTTTCATACACAACACCAGCTGATATTAGAAACACCCCGTTCTATACTGGTAGGTATGATAGTTGTTATTTTTATTGGAGTATTGCTTACATCACTTGTGGCGCTGATTGTCGTTTTTATCACTATTGGTAAGAAAAAACCAACGTCGGTTCTTGAATACACTGAAGATACAAAAACACTCGAAGCCTATGCTACCGATGTGAGTTGGTTTCGCATGCTTCCAAAGCGCGTCTACTATCCCAAAAGTGTTTCTGAGATTGTGGCCATTGTAAAAGATGCCCAGCTACGAAAGGCAAGTTGGGACCATGTTGCTCTCACGGTGCGAGCTGGTGGTACCTGTATGAGTGGCGGGTCGCTTACTGAAGATACTGTTATTGATATGACAAAATACATGAAGCAGGTATCTGTTGATCCGGTAAGCAAGACTGCTACGGTAGAAATGGGAGCATACTTCCGTGATATTGAAGATGAGGCAAAAAAGTATGGTTTGATGTTTGCTGGGTACCCTTCATCGCATCGCATCTGTGGTATTGCTGGGATGATTGGTAACAATGCCTCTGGCGAAAAGAGTCTTCGAGGTGGAGCCACGGGAGATAATATCTTGAGTATGGAAGTCGTGTATGCCGATGGCACGGTACATACTATCGAGGAAAAAGAATTGAGTGCAGTAACTGAAAAAGAAGAACGGGATCTTTTTCTCGTGGCGCAGATGTACGGTGAGAAACTTCGTGCTATGAACGCCCATATTAAGAAAGCGGCCGCTGGGTATCGGTTTGATAAAGTTATTAAAGGAAACAGATTTAATGCTATTCCGCTATTTGCTGGCTCGCAGGGTACGCTGGGGATTGTGACAAAGGCAACTCTCAAACTGATACCAATACCAGAACATACGGAACTGTTGGTTGTGTCTGCTACCTCACTCACACAGTTAAGCGAAGTGGTTGAATCAGGATTACACCACCATGCTGAAAGTCTGGAGACGTTTGATAAACATACGTTTGCGAAAGCCAGGATGTATTTGAGTGAGCACGCCAATCGATTACTGCCATACATAAGTGAGACTGCTGAATTATTTATCTTGATGCAGTTTTCTGAAACTACTCACGAAGAAACTCACACTGTCACCGAAGCTTGTTTTAAAGAGTTATTGAGTGCTGGATTTCACGTCGCTATGATTACTAATCGCGAGGATGAAGCGTCTGCCTGGCAGGTACGACGAAATTCTTTCACGTTGATGAAAAACTATAACGAAAAAGGACAGCGAGCGTTTCCGTGTATTGAAGATGTGATTGTACCGCCGGATCGAATTGGAGAATTTGTCACAGGGTTGCTACCAATTCTTTCAGCCCGTACTAAGCATTATGGATTCCATGGACATATCGGCGACGGGTCACTTCGGATTGTTCCGGTATTTGATTTCACCAGCGGAAAACCAATGGCTGAAATCACCGGTCTCATGGATGACGTGTTTGCACTGGTAAAACAACTTGGGGGAAGTATTAGTGCAGACCACAGTGATGGAATTATCCGAACGCCATATCTAGAATCATTTTATGGAGACGAAATAATGACAGCATTCAAAAAAATCAAGGCCATCTATGACCCGCACAATATTTTAAATCCATGCAAGAAGGTAGGAGGGACTATCGCTAATATTGAAAAATACCTGAGGTAGCACTGTCTACAAAAAAGCCCCGCGATTGCTCCACAATCGCGGGGCTTTTTTCACGGGGTGGAGGCAGAATCTAATCCGAAGCAGGGCCAGCGAAAACTTCGGTCCCAAGCAGATCCCATTTCTGGAACTGCTCATCGCCTGGCGGAAACATCGGGTCGTATCCCTCTGCTTTAGTTGGTGCTTGTTTGGGGGGCGCCACTTCTGGCAGGTTAGAAAAAAGATCGGGCTGCACTTCGGTCGATACTTCCGTCGCTTTATCAGACATACTCGTACTCCCTTGTTTCTTTATTTAGCATACAACACAAACCAATACGTGAAGAGAAAAAAGCTGTGACTAAAGTATTGACTTATTATTTTTTGAGTGTATAATACATTTCGATTTCAGTATTGATTTCACTAAAGGAGAGAACACATGTGGATTGTCGTAACTGGTACCGAGGGTGCATGTCGTACGATTCCTCCCGCCGTTCTGGATGATACGGTCGGAGCAATCTTCGAGGTTGAAGCTGAAGATGAGGGTAGTTACCTTGTCAGTGGCACGAACTTCCTGCGTGGGCTCAGAAACGGCAGTCACAATACTGCCCTCGAGTACCATGATGGAAAGTACTCGCAGTTTTCTCGGCTACGGATCGGTGCAAACCGTTGCCGCGTTCTTCCATAATGGTAGGGGCTACGTGCCCCTACCACCAACCACCACTTTTGGTGGTTTTTTATATGTAATATTCCAATAACTCAGCTTGCCAGCCTGTCTAAAGGGTGTAAGAGTTAAGGGTATCTATCGTTTTATGCAAGAGAAGGACCTCGAAAGTGTGTTTATGGAAGCCTTTGATGCGTACAGTAACGCTATCTTTCGCTTTTGCGTGGTAAAGGTATCTGATGTTGAGCGAGCCGAAGACATGACCCAAGAAGTGTTTATGCGCTTCTTTAAGTCACTCAAAGAAGGGAAAGATATCTCTAATACCCGCGCCTTTCTCTACACTATCGCTAGTAATCTGGCGAAAGATTGGTACAAGCGTAAGAAGAGTGAATCACTTGATACTCATCTGGATAATGGGCTAGCGCCTCAAAGTAAGGACCTTAGTCCAGACGTGCAGGCGCAGTACCACGAAGCCCTTACCGCGATGGCTGATCTTGAAGAGCGAGACAGAGAAGTGCTCTACCTTCGGTTTGTAGAAGGCTTTGAACCAAAACACATTGCTGAGGTACTCGGAGAATCCGCTAACAACATTTCAGTGCGACTCAATCGTGCCATGGTGAAGTTGCGAGAAAAAATGAACGTATGA
>JAIYEC010000012.1 GCA_027487145.1 bacterium
AATCGACGACGAGGATTAATCTTTTTAAATGAACAAAGGAGCGCACAGCGCGACTATTGTGAATTTATACAGGCGCTTAGCATATTTTCGACCATTCCTAGGGAGAAAATAGGCTGTAGCGAGCTGTAAAGGAGGTCAATAATAAATACTAGAATTAGTATTATTTACTTTATATAAAATTAATATACATAACCATGGCAACAAAATCTGAAGGAAAAAAGTCGGCTGCAACGGGAGCCGCAAATAAAACTAACGCTGCAGCAGTTGGCGTTGGTCTTGGAGCTGCAGCAGTAGCAGCCGCTGGAGCATTCTTCCTCTATGGAAGCAAGAACGCAGCCAAGAATCGAAAGACAGTAAAGAGCTGGGCACTAAAGGCAAAAGCCGAAGTTCTCGAAAAATTGGAAGACGCGCAAGAGATGACGCAAAAGGAATACGACGATCTGATTAAGTCAGTGTCTGGTGCCTACGCTGGAGCAAAGAATGCCAGCAAGAAAGATATCCTCGAATTTTCAAAAGAAATGAAGGATCATTGGAAGCAGATTGAAAAAGCTGCTGCACCACTGAAGAAGACAGCAACTACTGCAAAAAAAGCAGTGAAGAAAGAAGCGAAAGAAACCGTCAAAGAAGTAAAAACAGCTGCTAAAAAAGTAGCTAAGACAGCTCAAAAGGCTCTCAAATAAAGGAGATATAAAGCCACCGCTTCTAAAAGAAGCGGTGGCTTTATCGTGGTATACTACTTTTCATGTCAGAAGCAACAGCACTCTATCGCAAGTATCGACCACAATCATTTACCGAAGTCAGAGATCAAGACCACATTGTTACGGTCCTTGAAGGAGCTATCAGAAAGGGAACTATCCCTCACGCACTGCTATTTTCAGGTACACGCGGAACTGGTAAGACAACCATGGCGCGCATCTTCGCTCATGCGGTAGGAGCCAGTGATTTAGATATTTACGAAATGGACGCAGCCTCAAACCGAGGGATTGATGATGTACGTGAACTCAAAGAAGCGGTTCACACCATGCCGTATGAGTCACCATACAAGGTGTACATTATCGACGAGGTGCACATGCTCACCAAAGAAGCCTTCAATGCGCTCCTAAAGACGCTTGAAGAACCCCCAGCGCACGTTATCTTCATTTTAGCTACCACCGAAGAAGAGAAGTTACTTGATACGATTTTGTCTCGCTGTCAGGTGTTTCGGTTTAACTCACCATCACGCGCTGTCCTCACGACACTTGCGATTGATGTGGCTAAGCAAGAAGGCTTCACTATTTCACCAGAAGCGGCTGACCTCGTGGCGCTTGCGGCTGACGGATCATTTCGTGATGCGTTAGGGATAATTCAAAAAGTCATCTTGGCTTCAGGGGACACCATTGGTTCAGCGGACGAAGTAGCGGCTATTATTGGCGCGCCAAAAATATCCACCATGCTTGAGCTCCTTCATGCACTTCATATGAAGGATACACAACAAGCCTTGGCCATTATCCAAGTTGTTACCGCTGGTCCAGTTAACATGAGGTTGTTCCTCAGATTGCTCCTTGAGCATGTACGCGCGGTGATGTTGCTTCGCAACCTGCCGACACAAAGCGAAGCCATTCTCAAAGCCTTTGGTCCTGAGTCACAAGAAAAAATTCTCACCTACGCCAGTGGTCCAACGCCACTTAATTCGCATCTACTGCTGAAGCTCCTTGCTGCTTCTGAACAAACCAGTCGCTCACCAATACCGCAATTACCACTTGAGATCGCGATTGTAGATGCTTTTAAAATAACGTAGTTATGTCAGTTCAATATATTTATCTAGCTAGACACGGGCAAACAGCTTCAAATGCATCTGGTACTTCGCAAGGAATTGATTCGATTCTGAATGAGACAGGACATACTCAGGCTGCAAAACTTGCCAATCGAGCCAAACATATTCGATTTGAGACATTACACTCAAGCCCCTACGAACGAGCTAAACAAACCGTACAGTATATTGCTGAGGCTAAAGATATGTCGGTGACTACTCATGATTTTCTGCGTGAGGTAAAAAACCCTAGTCATTTAGTAGGGGTTTCTCGCACCAGTGAAGAATACCAGCAATACCTTAATGATAAGTTTGAATCTTTTATCCAAGGAGAGTGGGAGTATAAATATGCTGATGAAGAATCATTTGGTGAAGTTATTGAGCGGGTTAAAGAGACAGTAAATCTCTTTAATTCACTACAAGGCAATGCATTTATCGTCTCGCACGGTCATTTTCTCCGTTATCTTATTTGTTATGTACTCACAGATGAAACTCTCGACCCAATTACATGGAGGAGAATCGGGTTTTCTATGAATACCAGTAATACTGGTATCACTATCTTACGACGAGAAACTGCCTCCGAAACATGGAAGCTCCATACCTTTAATGATTTAGCTCACTTTGCAGATAATTAGTATGGAAATATTTTTAGTTCGACATGGGCAGACTAATGGGAATGTGGCACATCGACATCAGTCGACTGCTACACCCCTTACTCCACTTGGGAGGCAACAAATTATCGCTTCAGCACATAAGCTTACTGAGTTTGCACCAACGCACCTTATTACCAGTTCAGTCTTGCGAGCGGTTGAGTCAGCACAACTCATTGGTCAGATTCTTGACTTGATACCTGATACCAACGAAGTGTTCCGTGAACTCGATCGACCAAACTTTCTCCACGGTAATCTTCTTAAAAGTCCTCGCTCAGTATTGTTCTACTCACTTTGGTACTTTGGTCTTTCAGATAACGCTACCTATGGCGGGGAATCATATAAGGATTTGCGAGCTCGGGTACAAAAAGCCCAAGCGGTGCTAGAGCAGTATCCAGAGGATGCGAAGGTTGTCGTCATCTCGCATTCGGTCTTTATCAATTTCTTTTTGGCGCACATGTGTGACCCTCGTCCAATGAATCCCTTTAAAGCACTCATCCGTTTTATTAAGGTGTTTCGAATCAAGAATGCTAGCATCACCCGCGTTACATATAGTAAGGGGGCTTCTAAGCATGTCTGTGCCTGGCAACAGGTTAAATAACTGATGGGGAAGTCCACCCTTGAAAGTTACTGAATTTCTGGCAGTATAGTGCCACCAGACAAGAAAGAGATGTAGAGGAAAAGATCACATATTGCCGATTCGTCTAATGCCATGGTTTGTCCGTAAGGACCAAACCATACTGCCAGCGCTCGCTCGGTCATGCAAAAGTAAACTTTGCACGACCCTCGCTCGCTTAGCAGAAGGACTAGCGTCCTCCCATCAGACGAATTACAATACACAAGTAAATATTGCCGATTCGTCTAATGGTAGGACTCTGGTTTCTGGTACCAGCTATTGGGGTTCGAGTCCCTGATCGGCAGCAATCAGCAGGCCGCAAACGTGCATACGTTTGCGGCCTTTGCTGTTGCTCGCCGATCAGGGACTCGAAAACCGCAGGCGGTATACAAGACGAGTGAAGCGAGGGCTTGTCGCCGAGGTGGGGTCGAGAGTACTTACTAGAATTGGAGCACAGTGAACAATTATAGTTAGTAACTCGTGACCGAGTCCGGGCAGTCAACTTATATAGCACGAATAGCGTTAATGAAACGCTCATCTAGTTTTGTATAGGCTTAGCAAGACACATAAAAGAGTTTATAGTGTAGCAATAAGAACAACTATTTTGTATGCAAAGTAATCAGATATTGAGTGATATTTCTCGTTTGAAGTTAGAAGTCAATCATGTGTTTGATAACATTGTAATTCCAAATTGGGGTTCAGAAAATCTTCACGGATTCCCTGATACTTTATATGGATTTATGATGAGAGTTATGTCTCACATTGACTTACTTTCGTACTATTGGGACTTAACTCAGAAGGGGTATCAAACGGTTCGGATGATTGATTTCATGGATACATATTTTGATAGACGTAGTGAGCAAAATTCAATCTTGGTGCATATGTGGCGACATCAGCTCATGCACACGGCTGAGCCTCGTATTATTACTGATACATCAACAGGAGTGAAGTATCGTTGGTTACTTCACTGGGGTCCACCGTACCTTCCTTTAGAACATCATTATGAAATTAACACTAATATTCCAAATGAAAAGATTCTTCAGCTTGGCTTAATTTATTTAGTAGATCAACTTGAGATAGCTGCAACAAGCTATATTAAAGATTTGGATTCAAGTATTGATTTGCAGAATAATTTTAAAATAGTAGAAAAGGAATTACAAAATGTAGAAAAGAAAATTATTTAGTTGTACGGGACGCGTCGAAACTGATTCTAAAAATATAGCTACACGGTCAAGCAGGAGTTGACCGTGTACGATTCTAGCCCGAGCATCTCAGCTCACAAGAAAAGCACCCGCAAGGGTGTTTTTCTGTATATGAGCTGCCGATCAAGTAACAGTCTGGGAGACTGTTACGGGGGACTCGAAGACCTTGCCAGCTAGTTTATATGACGTAAGGAAATAAACTAGCGACAAGGTGTACTGGTTCTGTAAGGACCGAGTCCCTGACGGATAGTCAACTCGTGCTAGCACGAAGAGCGTTCATATATGCTTATCTCATTTTGTACAGATTTAAAAAGTGATAAAATTATTAAGTGAACAAAATTATTTCAATAAGCATCTTGCTGATAGCTATTGCTGCCTTGTACAACTTTATAGTGAGGCCAATTCAGCAAGACAAAAAGCTGGAAGAATGTCTGTATGGTGCAGGCGTGACTCTCGAGGAAGGAGATACCTATCAGAGGTATGAGCAGGCGTGTATTCAGAAGTATGGAAGATAGGCTATGAGTGATCCAGGAGTAGAACTAGCAGGAAAAGCAATTCAAGAGGCAGCAGAGCTTGCTCGTGAGTTTTTAGGTAAAGTCGCAAATCCTGCTCTGGAAGAAGGAGGGGGTTTAATACAAGACACAGTTAAGTTTTGGAGATTTAAGAATCAGGTAAATATCTTGTTAAAGGCAAAGGCTTTCTTGGAAAGTAAAGGGCTTAATCCAAAGGTAATTCTTCCGAAGACGCTCTCGCCACTTTTAGATGCAGCATCACTTGAAACAGATTCTACTTTACAGAATATGTGGGCCAATTTGCTTGCTTCTTATGCCAGAGGCGATCTCGTTATTCAAAATTATCCGTCTCTTCTAAAAGAACTCTCTCCTATGGAAGCTCGAATTTTGAATGATCTTAATATAGCAAGGAAGGAGGCAGGTTTAAGCGGAATAGATCTTCTTACTCATGGTACATCAAAGAATGAAATTTGTAGCGTGCTTAGTATTTCTGAGGAGCAGTATGATGTAATGATTGATAATCTTTTTAGATTGAATCTTCTACAGCCAGTTGGAGCAAACGGTGCCCTTGTTGGTGATTCACCACTAGCTATAAAAACTAATGAAATTGTACATATAACTGCGTTAGGTAGGGGTTTAATTGAAGCTGCAACAGCCTTTAATGAGCGGTATCAGAATGTGGATGTGATTAGTCTTGAAAAGGGTCCTGAACAGGATAGTGTGGCCAGGTGGAATTAGTTTAGTGCACGAGACCCGTCGAAATTGAATTCAAAAATATATTAAAACGATCAAGCGGGGTTTGACCTATATGACCGTAGTCGGTTGTATCAGCTAGACAAAAACATTTTTTCCAGTAAAGTCTGTTGAGGTAGTAGGAGACACCTTATGTGCATAGATTGCAATAACCCAGCGTGTCAGTTTGGGTGCATTTACGCTCAAATGATGAAGGAAAAGAAGCCGGGTCTTGTGGTTGAGGCGCCTCAGCCACCGTCCTTCTTCGAGCTACTGCTTCGCCTCTTCAGGTGATGTCGTAGTCGTTCAAGATCGCTTAGTACCGAAAGGGAACGGCGATTTTTGTTTGAAAAACTCATTCAAAAAACACCCGAGCAACTCGGGTGTTTTATTTCATTACTCAATCGGACAGGTGCTTCTTCCAATCGCGGCATAGAAGCCACACCAGGAGAAGAATGACTCAAAGAGCGCAAAGCCGGAGAAGAAGATCAGAATAGGGCTCCAGGTAGTGGTGATAGCCAGCAGAAGGAGACCGATACCGATAAGGAAGCGCAGGAGACGATCGGGTGTTCCGATATTTTTACTCGCTGTGCGTACTGACGATCGCTTGGCAAACTTCTTTAAGAGAAAGCGATACGTAAATCCAAAAGTACCGGCCAGGAGATAGAGAACAAGTATCAGGCCCCAGCCAAACGGAGAGAGTATGAAGCTGATGGGAGATTCCTCAAAGAAGTCTCGTTTGAGCTGGGGCACTAAAGTGAGAGCGTTTCTAATCTCTTTAAAGTCGAAGTTCTCGGCTTCACCAATTGCTAGCGAATACTTACTGTCGTTGTTTGAGCTACTGACAGTAATGACATACGTGCCGGCTTCAGCGGTAGCTTTATACTCTGGTCCTTGGAAATACTGATCGTACCCAAAGGGTTCAAACATGGTCTTCCACGTAAACTTCGTGCCATCTAGCGTAGCAATAGTCTCATCGTCTTTGGTGATGGTGGCCAGGATGTCTTTCTCTTGCCTTGGGATATCTGGCACCAGAAGATTAACGTAGAGAGGAAAAGAACCACTCGCGTGTATTGTGAACACGTCTGGCGTGCCTTTCAATTCTCCATAGTAGGCTTTTGAGATAGCTGGCTCTGTCACTTCTGTAAGCGTACTCTCTACGAGGCGTGGCTGATGCGCCGAAGCGAAGCCTGGCAGACAGACTAAGATTGCTGCAATCAGTCCTACATAATACATACACGTATCGTAACGGGTTTTCTCTATGGCATCAACACGGTGTCGATCACGTGGATGACTCCGTTTGAGCACTCAATATCTGCTTTAGTGACTTTGGCATCATTAATCATGGCACCGTCTTTAGTGCTAATCTTTATCTCAGATCCTTCAACGGTAGTGGCCTCACTTTTGGTGGCGACATCTTTAGCCATCACTTTTCCGGCTACCACGTGGTAGGTAAGGATTTTGCTGAGCTTTGTCTTGTCGGCTAGGACGCTATCGAGAGTCGCTTTCGGAATCTTGGCGAACGCTTCGTTAGTAGGAGCAAAGACTGTAAATGGTCCTGTACCAGACAGAGTATCAACTAATCCGGCGGCTTTGATGGCGGTAACGAGCGTTGAGAAGTCAGGGTTACCTGAGGCTGTTTCGATGATTGTTTTCATAACTATTATTTTTAGAGGTTAGTAATTCTTACTGCGCTTTGGTTGAAAGGATAACGAGAGTGTAGATGGCAGAGATACCAACGAGTACGTAGACAACGCGGGTGAATAAAGTCATGACTCCAAAAAGAGTACTTACGAGATCGAGATTAAATAAACCGATTAGGCCCCAATTGACTCCTCCGATTATGACTAATACCAGCGCTACCCAGTCAAATGCATTAAGATGTTTCATATATTTTTTAAGACTATTAAATTGTGTTGGGTCCATTGCACTAGCCGTGATAGTGCTAAATCATTACAGAAGGAGGCTTCCTGGCAGAGAAAAACTGTGAATGCACACCTGTTTTATAGACCCTTGCGAAGGACTCTGGGCTACGGTTTATTGCTGTCTTTCCTTGCTTTTATTGAAAATACGTTATACCGTAGGCGTACTTTATTTAAGGTTTATAGATGGTAATGAATAATATGCAAACGATGAGACAAATAATGCTTGCAGGCCTGATGGTGCTTGTGGCTGTAGCGCAATTTCCAGTAATGGCATTTGCCCAAGAAATTCCGGTAGAGGTTCCTGGATGTACAAATCCAACAGCGGTGAATTTTAATGCAGCTGCAACAGTTGATAATGGAACTTGTTCGTTTGTTCCTATATTACCAATGTTCCCGATGTTCCCACCACCTGCACCGGTTATGCCGGTAGTGCCAGCAACCTCAACTCCGGTACAAACGTCACCTTCAGAGGTATCAATTTATTCTCCACGCGGTACCGTAAGTGGCATAACTGATTTTGAAGCGCAGGTAACCTTTGGTACTAACCCTGCGCTGACAAACGAGCTTGATTGGTCAATATACTCTGGCGGTTGTGAGGATCAGGGAGTGTTACTAGCTGGAAATATTGGTGGCTTTAACGATGAATTCTCGTACAGTGATGGGCAATTTGCTGTTACGCTTGATACTACTCCTTGGGAACGCGGCGTGTACTGCTTTAAGGTAAATCCACATGAAGCCGGTGAGGTAGCTGATACCGTATTCGCGTTTCGTACGTTCTATATTGGGTTCAATATTGTCTCAGGACAAAAGTACGAAGATGTTAATGGTGATAAGCGTCTCAATTACGAGATCGATCAACTCGTTGCAGATTATCCAATCGTAGCTACCAACGAAGAGACGGGACAGGTGTTTGAAACAACGACTGATGAAGAGGGTACCTATACCTTCTCATTGCCAGACGGTGTCTGGACCATTAGTGAAGGAGAAAAGCGAGGTTGGCGTCAAATTCGAGCGTACAGTGGCTGGATCTTGATGGATTATGATAGCGAAGAATCTGACATGGAAACGACTCAAGTAGACTGTACTATTTTTGCTGGAGAACGGGGTGAGGTAAGAAGTATGGGATACTTCGGTAAGGGAAGTACCTGTACGTTCTTGAATGAGCGGGTATCAACCGGTAACGGGGGAGGAACTAAAGTTCGACCGTCTTCTGATGAATTGCTCGAAAAAGTATTAGGTGTAGCAACGTCTACAGCTCCAATATGTGATGGTATGTATCTCACCTCATACTTGCGAGAAGGGCAGCAAAACCCAACTGATCAGGTAATCCGACTTCAAGCTTTCTTGACTGCACTCGGGTTTACTGTTGACATAAGCGGAACTTTTGATGCTGCAACCACCGAAGCAGTTCGAAACTTCCAAGAAAAATATGTCACAGCCATACTCACTCCATGGAATATTAATGAGGGTACAGGGTATGTCTTCAAGACTACTCGAGCTACCATCAATAACATGGTGTGCCCAGGATCTGAAGCTGTGCCGGTTATTTAATCTAAATACCTCAGTAGCGCAGTAGCTATTAAGATAAACCGGGACTCAGTGGTCCTGGTTTTTCTGTTGGGAAGCGAGCGTCTTGAATGTATCCTTAGGTATACTATTAAAAGGTATGATACATAATATGAATCTTAATAAAGATATACCAAAACATATTCTTGTTTTGAGTACACCAGTAGTCTTCGCAATAGTTTTTGCTTTGTTAAGTGTGACTGTTTGTGGTGGTTGGAATACTGGAAGTATGTCAGGAACTTGTGTTCCTTCGTTTTTTCAACCACTCTATACTGTTTTAGGTGGGATAGTATTTATGTCGATATTTACAATTTATTTTTGGCTACCTATTATTCTTGTGTTTTATATAGTCAACTTAGTTAAAATTTTCACAGCACTACAACATTCAGAGGGAGACTTTCTCCGTAATAACTGGTTTTCCCTCATATTGGTCATTGTTTGGATACCGGTGTTTGTGTATGCGGTAACACTCTTCCTTTAGATACATTATTTTAATTCATGTTAAAAATGATACGTAATAGAGGTATGAAAAAACTATGGTTGGGGGCTGGTATCGGTATAGTTGTGTTACTCGTAGGTGGCTTCTTTTGGTTCATACAAGACAAGGGAGGAGGAGAGGGAGTGCGGGCTGAAGCTCATGAATACAAGGGGGTGACGGTGACGATTGATGGCAAAGAGATACCGCTGACTGACGGCTACGCGGAAGCTGAGGCAGCTCCAGGGTCTGCGTCTAAGGTCATAACGCGGGTACAAGGAGAACCGTATGCGATGGATCTTAATCTTGATGGAAAGGAAGATAGAGTCTTTGTGGTTACCCAGGAGACGGGCGGTAGTGGTACCTTTTTCTATGCTGCAGCAGCGGTGGCTACTGACGATGGGTTTGTCGGTACCGACACCTACTTCTTGGGAGATCGAATTGAAATGCAGTCAGTGATGGAGAGCCCAAGTTCTCGACACAAGCAGGTAGCGGTCTTTAGCTTCACCGACCGGGTCATTGATGGAGCGACCACAACAGTACCGTTTGTGAAAAGCGTCTATCTCAAATTAGACATGAATACGTTGCGGTGGGTACTTGTGACACAGAATTTTAGTAATGAGACTTCGTATACAGAGCGCTACAGCGCGCAGGTTGATCAGGTAGCGGTGGTGTTTGAGCACACCGATTATACCGGTATCGACTCACCACCAACGGTGCAATTAAAGAGGGTGAATTAAATACGGAACGAGGGTATAAAGATGATATTGATGCCACTATCTACGTGCTTGATTGGCAAAAACCAGTCGGTGAGCAAGTGCGGTATGTTCGTCTCACTAATGAACCAGGTCGGCTCTATCTCCTTGATAGTAACAATGAACTGATCACCGGTAGTCCACTTCTGTTGGAGGGTTCATAGTCGTACGCAACGCAAAACCACCGACAGCTTACTGTCGGTGGTTTTGCGTTAGGTTATTACGAGTGGGCGACTCGTCGTACCTCGGTAGTAGTTGGCGAGTAGAGGGCGGTGGCTGCCATGTAAAGCGCTGATAGACCAACGAGGCCATAGACAGCTCGACTAAGGATGGTCATTTCACCGAAGAGTGAACTGACGAGGTCGAGATTAAATGCCGCGATCATTCCCCAGTTAATACCGCCGATGATAATAAGTGAGAGAGCGAGCCAGTCAAGTAGATTATAGTTTTTCATGATGTGTTTATTTTGTATTTGATAATTCTTCACTACTACGCCGTGGTGAACCGTGCTTAGTTACATAACGAGAGAGGTTTATTACTTTGTAGGTGTATTTTTTGTGAAGCCAGCAATTTTCTTTTCAAACAGGGCAAGTTTGATTTCTAGTTTTTTTGTTCGAGCTGTGAGCGCCTTCTCTAAGTCATTGGTATAGGTTGCAAGTCGATTAGCGATGGTCATAATTTCACTTACATCTTCCATGGCTATCATAATGATAGGAGGAAATAATTCTGACGTGGTCTTGTCTCGTGAGTAAATGTGTCTGGCATTGAGGATAATGGTTCGGTGG
>JAIYEC010000060.1 GCA_027487145.1 bacterium
GAAGAGCTTGATCCTATCTACGAAGCTCACAAAGGACGCTATGGTGACCTGAAGAAACTTCTTGCGGCTGATCTCGAAGCATTCATTGCACCAATGCGAGAAAAACGAAATGCTATCAGTGATGCTGAAGTAAAAGCGGTACTTGAGGATGGTGTAGCACGAGCAAAGCAGGTTTCAAATCAAACTATTGAAAACGTCCGAAAGGCGATTGGCATTGCGTTATAATAGACGTATGGGTACCGAATCAGCACCGCGATTTGACGAACATCTAAATCGAATAACTACCCGAGAGCAAGCGATTGACCACCTCGAGGAGGTTTTGCACCTTGGAAACAGTTACAATCCCTCCGCTTTCAAAGCTGAGGTGTATGAGCATCCTGAAGAAATTACTGATGCGTTTATTTTTTTTCGTTCAGATGATAAAAACTTTTCTACAACAGAAGATCCGTACAAAATATTCTTAGACCGCTACAATTTAGCAAACGGGACCATCCCTGCCTATAAATTTAAACTTGATACCTGGAACACATTTCCATGTATTAGAATACGCATAACTGAGTAGCATTCACAAATAATTCTTTTTTGGTATAGTAGGTATGTCGATGAAGCGTTGACACCGCTGAGACGTGAGCAAGAAGCCGTTCCGGCATACCGGGCGGGAAGTAGGGTGGCACCGCGACTAATCACAGATTAGAATCGCCCCTACATTCGTATTATTAATCTAATATGCATGTAGGGGCGATTTATTTTGCTCCTGCGGGACAAATATATGGAACGAACACTCATTAAAGATTTAAAAAACCACGTCGGTACTGAGGTGCTTATTAACGGCGTTGTAAATGTTGCCCGACATCAGGGGAAGATGGCCTTCTTTGATTTTCGTGACCGAAGTAGCCTCATCCAGGGTGTGGTGTTTGGAAAACCCGAGGTGCTTGAAGTCGCAAAAGACATCGGAGCTGAGTACGCAGTGGCGGTGAAGGGAATCGTGAACAAGCGGCCAGAAAAAATGGTAAACGCAACCGCACCAAATGGTGACATTGAACTTGAAATCACAGGTATAGAAATACTCAATCCATCAGAAGCTATGCCATTTGATATGAGTGCGGACTTCTCACTTGACGTACTTCTAGATAACCGACCACTCACACTCAGACGAGAGCGGGAGCGAGCGATTTTTAAGATCCAGCACACCATTATCACCGCGTACCGAGAATTTCTCGTATCAGAGGGCTTTACTGAATTTCAAGCACCAAAGCTTGTAGGAGGAGACGCTGAGGGAGGTGCAGAGGTATTTAAAGTTGAATACTTTGACGGCAAGAGCGCGTACCTGGCTACTAGTCCGCAACTCTACAAACAAATGATGGTTGGAGTATTTGAACGTGTCTTTACCGCTGGTTCGATGTTCCGAGCAGAGAAAAGCGCTACCACCCGTCACATGAGCGAAATCGCCATGCTTGACCTTGAAATGGGTTTCATTAAAGACCACACCGATGTTATCGCGCTTGTCACCAAACTTATGCGCTTTATTACCGAAGAAATAAATAAAAAGTGTGGAGCGGAGTTATCACTCCTTGAGATGCCACCAGCACTCGCTCCAGAGACATTCCCCGTCATGACACTTCGTGAAGCCCAAGAGCTAATCAAACAAGAAACGGGAGCTGATAAAACGGCGGAACCAGATCTTGAACCAGAAGACGAACGATTCTTGTGTGAATACGCTAACAAACACTGGCAGTCTGACTTTGTGTTTGTCACTCACTTTCCAACCAGCAAGCGTCCATTCTACACCCACATCGATCCAGAGAAGCCAGAGTTTACTCGCAGCTTCGACTTACTCTTCCGCGGTCTTGAAATGTGTTCAGGCGGACAGCGTGTACACAATTACGCTGAGCTTATCGAACGCATCAAGAGCAAGGGACTTGATCCAGACAAGTTTGAGTTCTATCTTCAAGCCTTCAAGTACGGTATTCCACCACACGGCGGAATTGGTATGGGACTAGAGCGTCTTACTATGAAGTACTCAGGCGTGAAGAATGTAAAGGAAGCATCATTGTTCCCACGAGACATGAACCGCATTGACCTCCTTCTCTCAGAAGGCGAGAGTAGCGAAGCAAAATAATTGAAAACCGGCCGGAAAGCTCTGCTTTCCGGCCGGTTTTCATAATCTGCTATAATTATTCTATCTATGCCAAATATCACCACGACAGCAAAAGCACTTACCGATACTCAAAAGAAATACTGCCGAATTATCCTGACAGAAGACAGCCTAAGCTGGCACCGCTTAGTAGAGACTACAAACGGCCACCTTGAATATCGCATGGGAGCAGGGAAGCGAGGTGAACACACTGCGCGCACCTTTCGGACACTCATTCGATCTATTGTTCAAGCAGCCAAGAGTCACCAATTAGAAGCAGTCGCACTTGAGCTCACTGTTACTGAGTATGTAAAACTTGAAACGTACGGAGAAGCGTGGTTTTACCGCACTCTCGCAGAAAATCTTTCACTCGCTAGCTACGAATACAAAAAGTACAAAACAATAGAAAAGAAAGAGAAACAGCTCAAGGAAATTCTTGTGTGTGGCCTGGGTGACAAAAAACACAAAGTAGCGTTTGAAACAGGGCTCACAATTGCTGAAGGAACTAACATTACTCGTGATATCGCCAATGCGACCGGAGACGACATGACTCCTGAAGACCTCGCGGAAGCCGCCAGGCTTACCTTCAAGGGTACCAAGGCTACGGTAAAGGTATTCAACGAAAAAGACATCGTGAAGATGGGTATGGGTCTCTTGCACGCGGTTGGAAAAGGCGCTGATGATGCACCACGGTTTATTGTCATTGAGTACTGGGGAGCCGGAAAAACTAACAAAAAAGACAAACCAATTATTTTGATTGGAAAAGGAATCACCTATGACACAGGTGGACTGAATGTGAAGCCGAGTGGATCAATGCATGAAATGCACCTTGATATGTCAGGTGGTGCATCAGTCATTGGTGCTATCTCAGCCATCGCCGAGCTTGGTCTTAAGAAAAATGTGATTGGTCTCATCCCAGCCGCTGAGAACTCTGTCTCAGCTAAAAGTATGCGAGCAGGGGACATAGCTACTTCACTTTCAGGCAAAACTGTCGAAATCCTACACACTGACGCAGAGGGACGGCTGGTTCTCGCTGATGCATTAACCTACGCCCAAAAGCACTATCAACCAGCGTTGATGGTCGACATCGCCACCCTTACCGGAGCGGCTCTTGTTGCACTTGGACAGCAGGCAAGTGCCATCATGACAAAAGATGACGAGCTAGCTCAAAAACTCGTGAAGCTAGGAGAAGAAAGTGGAGACCTTGTCTGGCCACTACCACTGTGGGAGGAATATAAAGCACCACTTAAGAGTCACCGAGCTGATATTTCAAACATTGCCACCAACTTCAGTCGTTTTGGAGGGTGTATTGAAGGTGGTACCTTCTTGTCGCACTTTGTGGAAAAGAATGTTCCGTGGGTACACATCGACATTGCGCCACGCATGGAAAGCATCCCTAGCGATAAACTTGCCAAAGGAGCAACTGGCGAACCAGTTCGTCTCCTTGTAGAACTCATAAAACAGTCATGACACTAGAAGAATTTACAAAAGAAAAAATCTTTGCTGATGTTGAAAAATTACGATACTTCTTTAGGTTAAAAGAAGTGACGAGATACAATACTCCAAGAGAAATAGGAGATGAAAGCGAATCCGTCGCTGAACATCTCTATGGTATGCACCTGCTCGCTCAATACTTTTTACCACTTGAGGATAAAAGTGGGACACTCAATCGGGCTACTATTGCTGATCTTATTACCGTTCACGATATGGATGAAATTGAAACGGGAGACTACGTCAGCTATATCAAAACTGACGCACACAAAAAAGAAGCGGAAGCCGCTCTTCCCAGGGTGCTTAGCATGCTACCCGACCACCTCAAAGAACAAGTAACGAGTCTCCTTACTGAATATGAACGACAAGAAACGAAAGAGGCACAGTTTGTAAAGGCTATCGATAAAGTAGAGCCTCTCGTACACGTTCTCTGTGAGAAGGGGAAAATAATTTGTCATCGCAATAAATGCACAGCCGATGATTCACTGCGAATAAAAACACCGTACATTCAAAACTTCCCCTTTATAAAAACTTTCGCCCTCACACTACACGAAAAACTCATTGAAGGTGGCTACTACTACGAAGGAGAGGGGTGAGCTATGGTAAAATTTCTCTGTGACACCAACTGTTTCACCATTTTCAATTAAGACTGAACACTTCGAAGGTCCTTTGGAGTTATTAATTGAGCTCGTTGAGAAACGAAAGCTGCTTATCAATAACATCAGCTTGGCTGAGGTGACCGATGAGTACATTGCGCGAGTGAGTGAAATGCAAGAACAATCACTCCCAAATACTGCTCAATTCATCACTCTGGCTGCGACACTGCTTCTTATCAAATCAAAATCACTTCTTCCCGTTCTTGAACTTACCGATGAGGAAGAGACGACTATTCACGACCTTGAAGACAGGCTTCGACAATACCAGACATACCGCGACATTGCCGTAGAACTACAGGTACTCTTTGGAAGTAGAATGATGTACGAGCCGGAATACACACCCCCGCGCGACCCACTCTTTCTCCCAGACTCGTTTTGTACACTTGCTGCACTCACTGAAGCTATGGAGCGGACCATTACAAGTCTACCAAAACCACAGGTAAAGCAGGTAGCAACTGTACGACAAACAATTTCGCTTGAAGAAATGATGGACAATTTGCGAACTCGAATAGAGCGACAGATAAAGACCAGTTTTTTTGCAATGAAGGCTGAAGAGACTGAACACAAGAATGTCATTGTCGGTTTTTTGGCAATCCTCGAACTCTTCAAGCAGGGAAACCTCATTATCACTCAGGTGACTAAATTCGACGATATCTCAATTGAAGTAGATCAAGCTGCAATTCCTCGATACTACTAGATAGCAAAAGGCCGGAGTCTATCCAAGTTGTTCAAAATTAATTGCAACTTTAGGGGGGATAGACTCCGGCCAGTCCTTTTATCGAGAGGCTACTCGGCTCGCTACAGTATCTAAATGCCTTTAGATACCAAAGCGAGACTGTTGGCATACAGGAGCATGACATACCTGCAAGCATACTTGTAGGTAGCAGCTGCTAGATTCACCGCGCCAAAACTGAAGCTGTGCTAATATTAGCACAGATATGTTATTTGTCAACTATTTTTACAACAAAAAAAAAGCCGGCTGATGTCAGTTTTCTTCCCACACGCGTGCGGGCAAAACTGACATCAACCGGTCAAGTTGAGGAACTCTTTGCATTACTGCTCCGAGCCCTTCGGGTCGCTGGACGAGAATACCAGAAAGTGTAGTTAATGCAAGTCGATAAAACATTATTAAATGTATTTAAAAATTGTCAAAAAACCTCTCCATACAGAGTAAAAATAATAAAAAAAGAAAACCCGATTACCTAAAGGTAATGGGCTTGTGAGTGGAGGGCGAGCGAGCTCGCCCTCCGGGTTTGAGGATACTGCTGGTACTTGAATTCTTAGTCAGTCATCGCAGCATTGACTGACTGACCGGTCGCCGCGGCCTCAGAGGCCTGCGCACGCCACGGTCACGCCGCGCTGCCGATATCCGAGATGAAGCCGGCCGAGGCGGAGCAGATGACGCCGACCGCCAGCGGATTGGTCGAGGTGTGGCCGGTGTTCGTCGGGCCCTTGGTAATGTTCAGACAGGCCGAACTGGCCGGGTAGCAACGCAAGGAACGCATGGTATGTCTCCTCATCTGTGCGTGCCGTTGGAGCTTTTTCCTTCAGTCACGCACCTATATATTAGCATATTCTTTTAATTTGTCAACACTTTTCCACCGTTTTGTCAATTTTTGGGTAAAAAGCACGAAAAACCGCAGGTTTTTCGTGCTATACTCACAGATATGCCGCTTGATGTCCTCATCGAAGCCATGTTGTTTTATAAAGCAACGCCACTAAAAAAAGCTTCTCTTCGGAAGCTTTTTGAAGTATCAGAAGCTGACTTTGCGCACGCCCTTGAACAGTTGCGACATCGCCTAGAATTTGGTGCAACAAGGCTCGTTGAAACCGAAAGTGAAGTGAGTTTGGCTACCGCACCCGAACTTTCAGAGTTTGTTGAATCACTCCGTAAAGCTGAACTAAAAGGAGACATTGGAAAAGCTGGTGCAGAAACACTCTCTATCATCTTGTACCGTGAACCAGTCTCTCGTGCTGAGATAGATCGTATTCGTGGAGTAAACTCTTCGTTTATTCTACGTAACCTACTCGTCAAAGGACTGATTGTCCGCGAGGCAGTAGGGAACTCATACCAATTTAGAATTACACCTGACCTACTCAAACACTTAGGAATTTCTCACAAACAAGAACTGCCCCGGTTTGGAGAATTTATGACTGCCATTGATACCTTTAATCCTGAAACTGTATGAACGAAAACGATAAGATCTTAGGGAATAGGCGAGTCGTCATTGTATTTCAACTACTTCTTCTTTTAGTTATCTTAAGTGGTCTGTTTGGTGCCTTTTTGATTGATAAAAAACAGACAGCTAGTGTGACCGAAGCAGTTCCGCTGAGCGACGCGCCGCTTTCAGCAGCTAATCCGGAAGTACTAGCAAAAATGAGTGAAGTGCAGGTAAGAGCTAAGGCAGCCTATGTGTGGGATGTAAACCGCGGTGAAGCGCTGTACGCCAAGAACGAAGATGTGGTGTTACCGCTGGCATCAATCACCAAACTCATGACCTCTCTCTTGGCGTTTGAATTAGCTTCGGCTGACACAACCACGAGACTATCAAGCCGAGCCGCGAGGCAGGAGGGAAGTAGTCTCATTGAAGGTGAACAATTTACGCTGGATGAACTCAATCGTCTGGCCCTTGTCTCCTCTTCAAACAGCGCTGCCTATGAACTAAGCGCAAGTGTTGGTGCACTCTTGGGTGACCGAGACCCATCAGCACAGTTTGTGGAAGGCATGAATATTAAAGCTGAAGAACTCGGCTTCAAGACGCTCTCGTTTAAAAACCCTACCGGTCTTGATGTATCTCTCACTGAACCAGGAGCGGTCGGTTCGGCTAAAGAAGTGTCCCTCCTTATGGAGTATATTCTCAAGGAGTATCCTGAATTGCTTGAAGCAACTACTCGCGGCGGAGCGCGAATTTACAACAGCCAAGGTGAGTACCATGATGTTGAAAACACCAACGAAGTTTTGTATGCCATTCCAAATCTGATTGGTTCAAAAACAGGCTACACTGATTTGGCAGGCGGCAATCTCACCATTGCCTTTGATGCTGGCATGAATCGACCAGTTATCATTACCGTCCTTGGTTCAACCCGAGAAGAGCGATTTTCAGATGTGCTTCGTCTTGTTCGAGCTACACAATCACACATAAGTGATCTTTAGTATGGCACCTAGTCTCATTACAATTTTTGCTCCAGCTATCATTGCGTTTATTATCGGTATTCTCATTACACCGCTTGTCACTCATTTTTTATATAATCTTAAAGTCTGGAAAAAGCAGGGTGGCAAGAC
>JAIYEC010000040.1 GCA_027487145.1 bacterium
TCACTATCGTTATCTGCATCAAAGACAGCTAGGTTAGCGATAGTAAGAGGATCAACATCTTCATGTCGCACAATCACACGATTTACGTAAATATCAGCATTGGTGATATTAGCAGTTGGTGTGCGGGTAATGACACTACCACGCTGACCACCTGATGCGTTATCTAGGTAAATAGTTATCGTAGGGTCACCAGAAACTGTTACTCCCGGAATACTGTAAGAACCATTAACTGCACTACAACTTCCTGTGTACGATGCGCCGCCGTTTACCACTACTCGAACAACCGGTGTCACTCCATTACAGGTTCCTCCCGTAAGCGGTGTGACGCCACCATCACTAAAGACCGTACCTGAAATAGTAAAGACGAGTGAGCTGTCATTGAAACGGATTGATCCAGGATTTCCCGTATCATTATCAAACGCTTCACCATAGAGATTGCCGGTGCCATCGCGGAACCACCAGAATGAAGTTGGAGCACCGCCAGTTTGAGTAACGTTGAAAGCACTGATCGCAGACGTTGTGGCAAACCGAACACCAAGAATTTGTTTGCTTGGATTGGCATTAATCGTTGAGGACGAGATAGTCAATCCGGTACCAGCAGCAACTCCTGGAACGAAAGAACCATTATTAAGCTGAGGCACAGCCACCGCACCAAGAAGCGAAAGTCCACTAGTGCCGAGATTAGTAAATTCATAATACCGCGCGGAAAGTGTGCCGCCAGTAACAGAAACTGTATACGTACCTGCCCCCTGGTTGGCTATGGTAGTTGAAGCTGTACTAATACCAGTAATATCAAGTGTTGATCCCGTAAAAGCAGCACTAGCTCCTGAGGCAAATCTCACATCAACCTGTCTGGCACCACCTCCAAGAGCGGTTCCGTCAAAGTCAGTGGCGTGACTCCAGTATTCAATTCCACTTGTGCGTGTATAGCCACCAAAAATATAGAGGTCGCCGTCAACCGCTGCATGGTCTTGAGAGTATAACGAGCCACTGGTTGGCACAGAATATGAAGTAGCGCTAGAATTCCACATTGAAATTCTTGCTCCTGGATTAATCGCCAACGTACCGTACACATCACCACCGGTTGTTTTTGTGTTAAGACTGTAACTTCCAGCTCGAAGCGCAAGCCGAGAACCGGTCCAGGTGGTTGCGGTTCCTCCCACACTGTTAGTAAACTGATTTCCCACTGACAGCGTCACACCTGAATTTACCGTGAGACTAGTGGCAGCGGTAAGTGTAAGGTTATTTGTGGTGGTTCCATTACTTGTAATGGTCCATCCACCAGTAGGACTACTGAAGACAACATTAAATAGTGATGAGGCGCCAAAATCGACAGTTTCACCTCCATCAGTTGAATTAAACTGAAGCGTACCGGTTCCTGGAACAACGGTTGCATTATTGTCATACGACCCTGCTACCAACAACGCAACCGATGGTAATGTGAGAGTTCCTTGTTGGACGATAACATTGCGAGACACGGTGACATTAGTATCAGTAAATGACCAGCTACCTGCTCCTTGGAACGTTACGTTGTTGAAACTAGAACCACCCGCAGTGAGAACTCGCGCACTCGCACTGTAAAAACGCACCGTACCAGTTCCACCGGTGAAGACACCACCGATGTCTCGGAGTGTTCCGCCGATGGCGAAGACGCCACTTGGGAAATTAACTGTTCCCTGCTGCACCACAACGTTGCCGGTACTGGTTGCATTAGTATCTGTGATCGTCCAGCTACCTGCTCCTTGGAACCACATATTTCCGGTCACATTACCAAACGCCGTACCAGCCAGTGTAATCGACTCAGGGCTGCCTGATGTAAAGTACAGGGTTCCATTGTTATGTTGGAACGTACCACTTGTTGTTAAGAATGATCCAGCTACAGTGGTGGTTGCGCTCGGAAGGGTTACAGTTCCCGCCGATACTCGTACGTCGTTGTTAATAAGAGCAGTTGATTCAGTAAACGACCACCCTCCACCACTGCCAGAGAAGGTAAGGTCAAAGAACGCGTCACCCGTAGTGGTGATAGTTCTTCCCGTTGAAGTGGCTGCAAAGAACACTTCCCCACCTCGAGCGACAAAGTTGTTCTGATTATTCCAGTTACCATAGACGGTAATATCAAAGTTGCTGGCAGACGCATCAAGTGTGTCGTTAGCTCCAATGGTAATTGACTGCGCCGCGACATTTCCAGCCAGAGTTACCGCTTTTGAAGTACCATCAATCACAACTCGCCCAGTGTTTTGTAGTACGGCATTTTGATTTCGCCAGGTAGTGGCAGTTGAGCCATCAAAGGTAGTTGTTCCTACTCCGGTTATAAAACCATTCGTACCAATGTCGACATTCCCCGCTACCGTTATTGCGGTTGAGCCTCTCGCGAAGGTTCCTCTTGAAACAGTGAGAGCACCATCAACATCTAAAAGACTGGCAAGAGACCAGGTTCCGTTACCGGTAGTCGTACCAAGTGTTACATTATTGAAGGTTGCACTTGGTGCGCCCGTACTATCAATCACTTCACTTGAACTGGTAGCAGCAAACACCACCGTCGACCCAGCCATTACAACCGTTGCGTTATTATCCCAAGAACCATTTACTTCATGCGTAAACGAACCGGCAGTAAACGTACCATTGTTAACAAAGTCATGGACTACCATTCTTCCCGTTGGGGCATACACCGTACCAGCTCTAATAAATAGCTTGGCATCAAAACATCCAGCATCAGCACAGAGCGATAGTGTTGTTCCATTAACATTAAAGAATGCGTCCTCGGTGTTAGTAAAATCGTATGCACCAATATTAGCATTGGTAAGTGGAGTTGTCGTAGCATCGTTTGAACCAAGCGATAGATGCCTCTGAAACATAGTCATTCCCGTAATGTCACCATCACCATCGTACCGCGTGACCCCAACGGCTTCGGCAGTATTAGCAGCTCCGCTTACAAACACCGTCACAATATCACCACTAAAGGCAGTAACGTTAGGAATCGTCCAGGCACCGTTGCTGACGGTACCAGTCTTTCCCGCCTGGACCACTCCGTTGACGGCAACCCCAACAGTTCCTGAGGTAGTTGAAGCAATTTGGTTATATTGTCTTAGTGTTCCAGCCACATTAATTCCCGACGACCACGTAACTGTCCAATCATTGAGGGTTGGACAGTTACCTGCCACACAAGCCAGATTAGCTTTCAGTCTAATGGTGTTATAGGTAATGCGACTCACATTTGAGATATCAATTGGTGAGTTTGTGAACCCAGTACTGTTACCAGGAAGGGCTGAATTAGGAATCAGTTGCCAGGTATCACCATTAAGGTATTCAACTTGGTACAAAATATCACTTGATCCTGGTGTGGTATTGCTAAAGGTAACTGACTGCCACTTAAGGCCCGAGCCTTCATCAAAATCTATTGGTGTAGAGAAGACCGTTCCTTCAGTAAAGGTTGGGAAGCGGCGAGCGGCCACACTAAATGGAATCGTCGGAGGTGCCGTAGTGGTGATTGAGGTTGTCTCAAGTGTTTCAATCGTTGACCAGACTGTTCCATTCCAATATGAGAAATCATACTGCGTATTAACATCATCATAGAAGAGTGCCAAAATATTTCCATCCCCAGTCCGAATCGCTCGGACTTCATGAGCATCTTGAATCGTTGAAATTGAAGCCTCACCCGAGAGAGCCGTTCCGTTCCAAAACTGGTACCGCGCATTAGCATTATCGCTGTACGGCACCATAATGAATCCGTCACGTCCGGCAGTCGTCTCAAAAACACAGTCTGACGGACGACCTGTTTTGGCATTACCGGTAAGTTCTACCGTTTGGAAAGCACTCCAACTGTTTGTTGTTCCCGTCCACCGCACCAGGGCCACTTGGTTATTATTATCAATACTACACAACGCCATATTGTCAGTACCAGCATCTCGACCCAATCGACCATTTTCAAAATCGTCTGCCAGACCCTGGGCAGTAACCCCAGTCCACGCGGTTCCGTTCCAAGAATTCCACACAAACGAAGCCGCTGTACCATTACTTACCACTACCACCGCTCGATCACCAGACTCTTCGTACTCAACTGTGGCACCTTGATCATTAGCTTCAGAGGCAGATCCCATAGTCATTGAGTTACCCCAGGCACTACCGTTCCACACCAAAGCTTGGTAGTCAGTCACTCCAGCTGTGTCATTACGTACCACTAGAATAATTTCATCTGATACAGGATCTGAAGCTAATTCAATCCAATTACAATTGCCTGTAGTAGCGAGAGTGATAGCGGTAGCACCGCTCCAACTTGTCCCATTCCATACCGAATAGGTTGCTTCGGTACCGTCACAAGCTACGACCAGAGCATCGCCTGAATTTGATTCATAGGCAACGTCAAATCCTCTGGCGATAAGGCCAGGTACAGCTGTAACAATAGTCTGCAAGTTCCCAAACAGGTCTGTCCCGCCGTTATACACCTGAGCCCGAACTCGACCACCGTTTTCTTGAGTTGCGACGACATACTCATTTCTTACTTGGGTGGCGGCTGTTTCAACAAAGCGAATAGCACCTCCCACTGAAACCGCTGATGCTTCGGCTGACCAAGTGAAACCATTCCACAACCGATATCGAGGAGTTTGGATTGTTCCTTCCGCATAGGCAAACATCGCCTCTCGAATAATCGAAGCAATTCGGGCACCGCCGGTCCCAGAAGATTCTGTATCATTAAGTTGATCTGTTCTGAATTGTGCATCGGTTGTTTGGAACCAGGTTGAGACACTCACTGACGTATCGACGGTAAAGCTCCGCGCACTCGACCAAACCGACCAGGCATTTCCGCCAGCTGGATCACGTCCACGAACTCTCCACCAATAGGTTGTCCCATTAGTAAGTGGTGTCTGAACTCTATAATTAATAGTGTCACCCGAGAAAAATGGACTGGTATCAATACCAACTGTCTGATTGGAGAAGCCCGCTGCAACGCCTGAACGTACGGTGGTAGAACTGGTAAATGTATCACTAGTTGAGTAAGAGAACTCGTATTGAATATCCTGATCCTCAGGGTCAATAGTGGTAAACCTGAAGGTCGGAGTAGTAGTGCCTACCTTTTCGTTATCAAAGAGAGCCAACTGGGTTGGTTGCTCAACGGCAAATCCCCAATCGACTTTCCAATCAAGGAGCCGAGGAGTTCCCCCCACATCCCTTAGAACTGCTCGCACCCTAATTTCATTATGGACTTGTGGATCAAGCCCAAGAAGAGATACTGGTGAGGTTGTAAATCCGGCTGCGTTACCCGGCAAGAACGAATCTGGAATACGAGTCCACGTTCCATCATTTAAAAACTCAACCGAAAACCTGATAGTACCTGCTGACACATTACTATTCCACGACAATGAGCCCCAGGCATTTCCGGTAGTTTTCTTATCAAAATCAATAGCAGTACTTGTTGTCGTACCGACGGTAAAGCCAGTCGTTAAAATAACGTCATTTGAACCAGTCGTTTCAGTGTTAACATTTTCGTTTGTATTGAACTGTTCAGAGCGCGTCTGGAACCAGGTAGTGATAGCGGTGGCAGTGTTAACCGTAAAACTATTTGGTGTTGACCAATTTCCCCAGTCATTTGAACCAGATCCATCTTTCGCTCTTACACGCCAGTAATACGTCGTGTTATTAGCGAGTGAAGATGATGGTTTGAACCGAATCGTCTGCCCCATCGTAAACGCATCTTTATCAGATGGTGTAACAATGTTTTCAAACTCAGATAAGTTAGTAGTCGAGTTTCTATCAAGTACCGTTGAACTAAAGTCAAATGAATCATCGATTTGAATCTGATATGACACATCCTCACCTTCTGGATCGGTCGTAGAAAATTCAAACCATGGTGAGGTTGAGGCAACCTGCTCATTATCAAATACCTTCTCAAGAATCGGAGCTACTGGTGACGCGTTGGTTATAAGCGCTGGAATCTGTTCATACGTACTTAGCTCCAAACCGGTATCAGTCACCATCCTAAAACAGTACTGAACGCCATCTTCAGCACCATTGTGTTCAAGCACCCAATCCCACTCTGCTTCATTACCAAGTGCAACGAAATTTGGATTGTCGTCGGAGTTATTTTCTTCCTCGTACGAACCGCCAACATCACTACCAAGCAGTAGTGTCGAAATCGTAGAACCATCAAAAGCTAACAAGTTATTGAATCCTCGCCACACTGCCGTGGTACTACCAACCGCACCTACGTCATACCAACTCGTCGATGAGGCACAAAGTCCACTAGTCTGACTATACTGTAATTTGAACGCTTCAGCATTAGCGGTCAGAGCGGCATTATCACTCCGCAGAGCCATACGTAAACGAAGCACATCCCCCGAGCCTGGAGAAAACGCTTGCGGAATTGCTTCGTTTTGAAGGAGATCAGTAGCCCCAGCTGGCCAAGCATCATTTGGATTTTCAGAATTTCTATTTACATACCAACGATACTGCGATTGCGCCAAAAACGGTTGTCGCTCCCAAGAGAGTGTCCAATCATCAAGAGTTGGTAGATTCTGACTCTGTGAGACAAGTGTTGCCCGGAGACAAAGACTACTGTACGTGCTAGTTGAAAGCCCAGAGAGATTAATCGGAGCATCAGCAGCAGTAAACCCTGCACTATTTCCTGGCAATACTCCATCTGGAACTAAGACGGTACAAGCAGAAGATGTAGCATACAGAACCTGGACCTCAACACTTGTTCCCAGTGGTTCACTTGCAGTCCACAACACCTCACCCCAAGTCGGACGATTTGGTACCAAACTAAAGCTGACTGGATCAGAGGTATATGAACCCTGCACGAATTGATAAATCCTAGCCGACATATCAATTGGTGACTTGCGCGGATCAGCAGTCACGGATGGTGTTCCTTCAAGAGTCTGAATTGAGGACCATGTAGTCCCGTTCCAGAACGAAAAATCATATTGGGTATTAGTGTCATCATCATGGAAGACACTCAAAATCTTGCCGTCGGCCGCCCGCACCGATCCAACCTCCCACGCATCTAGAATAGTAGTAATAGAAGCTTCGGCTGAGAAGGCGGTGCCGTTCCAAGCTCGCCATCGTGCGTTTGTGGTATCACTATACGGCATCATAATAAATCCGTCCCGACCCGCTGTCACTTCAAACTCACACGAAACCGCCCGACCAGTATCAGCATTTCCGGTTATTTCAATCTCTTGAAACGTTGCCCACGATTCACCATTCCAGCGAACGACTCCAATGTCGTTATCTGTATCGATATAACAGAGAGCCATATTATCACTTCCTGAATCGGCTTTGAGTGTTCCCCACTGGAAGTCATTACCAACCGCTTGGGCCACCGCTGTACTCCACTCTGTTCCGTTCCAGGTAGTCCAGATAAATTGATTATTGGCGCCATCGGCAAACGTCACAATCGCTTGCCCGCCAGACTCTTCATACTCAACTGCCATACCTTCATTGTTGGTATCAACAATTGATCCACCAGTGATTGAATTCCCCCAACTACTACCATTCCAGACCAATGCCTGATAGTCAGTTACCCCCGCTGAGTTATCTCGCGTCACCATAATGATCTCATCTGAAAGTGGATCAGATGCTAACGTAATATAGTGACACGCGTTAGTTGAGGCGGTGGTGATAGCTGTCTCGGCTGACCAAGACGTACCATTCCATACACGATACGCTGCATCAGTACCATTACAGTACACAACCAGTGCATCACCCGAAGTAGTCTCATAAGCCACGTCAAAGCCACGACGAGTAACATCGTTTATGGTAGTAGTCACCTCAACTAAGTTACCCCAAGTACCAGCAGTACCATTAAATATCTGCACGTTCACATCACTCACTGCGTCTTGTACTCCAAGAACATACTCATTTCGTTTTGGTGAAGCCGCTGTCTTTACCCACTCTATTGTTCCACCCACATTGAGTGCTGAAGCTTCTGCGCTCCAGACTGTCCCGTCCCAAATTCGATACCGTGGCGTGGCAACAACTCCTTCTCCGTAAGCCACCAACACCTCATCGAGAGCAGCATTGGCAATCCGAACACTGTCTGAACCAAACGTTTCAGTTCCGGTGAACACACCGGTATTAAACTGCGCATCAACAGTCTGGAGCCACTGTGACGGATCTGTGTCTACAACGTACGTAAAGGTGTTTACGTTTGACCAAGTTCCCCAAGTGGTACCAGTCGACTTACGGGCTCGAACTCGATAGTAGTAGGTAGTTCCGCTCGTGAGTGGGTCACGAATTGTAAATCTAATTCGTTCATTTTCATTAAACGGGTTGGTGTCTCCGCCGGTTACCGTATTTTGGAAACAGTTTGGTGAACAGCCAGTCTCATTATCAGATGTTCGATCTCCTAGGCGAGCTGTATCAAGATCAGCGTCGGTATCCCACTGGAACTGATAAATCAATGAGTCAGTACCAACTGAGTCATTGGCAGTAAACTCAAATTCTGGCGTAGAAGTACCTGTTTTTTCTTGATCAAACAGCTCATGAATTACCGGAGCCGCCGGCGGCTGTCCTCCAGCTCGTTTAGCAAACACAACTGTTCGGTACAGTGGCAAGATGTTGGCAGTTGAGAACCCGGTTACATTAACTGAGTGTGTGTGAACTGAAGAAGCAACAGTGCTACCAGTACCACCACGGTTAGCACCAGAAACGCTACTTGGACCACTAGAAACAATACCGTTAACGTTAGCTGGAGTTTCGGTAGTTGACCCCCCAGTTGAGCCATACGACGCAGATGGCCTAAAGAAGCGATTTTCGAGAATTCCACCAGCGCCCGACACCACATTCCAGTCAGTTGGCGCATCTTCACTCCACATACCAACTACTCCGTTTGGCATAGTTGAAGTACTGTTGAGCTTCCCAATAATCATTTCAATATACGGTGGCTGACTATTAGCAGCCGCAGTATTACTACTAATAGTATGCGTATGAGCAACGTTAGAAACGTTTACCGCCCCTCCTCCACCGGCCGCAGCAGATCCACCTCCCGTACCAGTTGTCCCAGTAATGGTATGCGTATGTGTGTTTGAACCGCCAGTTAAAGTACGATTTGCTACGCTTTCACCACGAACATAGAAACCATTTTGCGCACTGTACTGTGTCCAACCACTTGGAACCGCAGCATCAAAAATAGCGATAGCTCCAGCCGGAATTGAAGTTGGTTCTCCCGCTGAGTTATGTTGGATAATAACCAGGTTTCGATATGAAGGCAGGTTGTTTGCGGCACCGATTACTGGTGCGAAAGTGTGTGGGTGAGTTTGATTGTTATAGTTTAATCCGCCTGCAGCTGAAACTACAACGGTATTAGTGGTTGCTGCAACGGCAGCCACCGCAGTGTGAGTATGAGTAGCTGCTCCGCCGTTTGTTCCCGCTACGTTTGAACCCATAATATACCGTTGATAGAAAACGTCGGTTACATTACACGAAATACAGGTCCAACCGGCTGGAATAACTGGTCCATCCCACATCAATATCAAGCTCCCAACGGCATCTGAAGCAATCTGCCACTGACGATGTTCGGCAAACACAATCTCTCTTTCTTCAGATGAGGCAGCGTCAAAAACAACTGTATCAGTGGTGCTTGCAGAATCAGTTGAGGTAGCTACCGACTGAGGTACTTCAGGAGATTGTACGCGTACTTTTTCCAGTGACGCTTCACCAACCCGGTAGATATACGGAGAGATGTCAGGCGCGTCAAAACCATAACTCACCGTTGTACTCTCTCCGGCTGAAAGCGAGATGTCCCAACTCAATATCTGCCATTCACCATCTTCGACTACTGAAGCTGAAGTCGAACCAACCGAAAATGATTTTGGTACCCGCTCAACCAACTGCCCATTGAAGCCATTTTTTGCAGAGACAGTAATACTCATTGGGTATGAGGCTGGTGGATAAATACGAGTCGGTCCGTTACGCTCAATGCTGTAAGTTAAATCTTCTGTTACCAAGAAGGTTTCGGTAGTAAACGAAAGCACTCCACCTGTCTCATCAAGGCGTTCAAGGTACAATTTGTATTCACCTGCCTCTGTTGTTTCATATAAAGCAGTGTAATCTGGTACGTCAGTGATATTATTCCCGTTACACTTCCCTGATTGTTCAACCGGGACCTTTGTAACGGTTTGATTAGGACTCGTAATGTAGAGCGCCAGGTTTTCTTCACAGAGTGTATTACCATTTGGTGAAAGTGCACCCATAGAGATGAGCGCAGATTCGCCCGTTTCATACGAGGTTTTGTTCGGATTAATAGTCAGCATTCCCCACTGAAAATCAAATGTTTCAACATACTCACTACCGTTTTCTTCAAACAGCATATTGATCTCATAGAGACCAGGACGCATCACATCAAGATCCTCTCCTGGTAGTTCAATAGTTACCAAGCCATCGCCAGCAATGGTAACCTCTGGAGTAATCTCAATGTGTCCAATCGATTGATGGTTAACTGAAATTGCTTTTACCGCTAGTTCGTCTCGTCCCAGTAATTTCATGAAGCCGCGAACTACAAAGTTCTGCTGTGACTCATACCGAAGATTAAATACTGGAGCTTCATCAATTGCAAAGTTCAGATCTTCACTAACGAGTGTAGTTATTTTAGGTGGCTCAAGGTGTGTGAATTGATCGATGTTAGTTCTTTCTTCAAGATCTTCTGGGGTCACCGACCGAGCATTAAGTTCCAACCACACTGCATCAAGTTTGATAGAAGAAATCTGTTCATTGGTTCCTTTGACTCGTAACATCACCTCAACTCCTTCGAGCAACTCAGGATCAGTCACTGTCGGTAGGGCAAACAAATAGTAACCTCCATTAATGGCATTTGAAACTTCACCATCAATCAAAATTGAACCAACTGAACGAAAACTATCCTCGGAACTTCCTTTAAAGAGAACATCAATGTACGGCAATGAACCATCCGCACCTACTTTTGCTTGCGCCGCAAGCGAGAGTCGCAACTGGATACTATCAACAAACTGTCCCGGTTCAAGCGAAGCGGTTTTAAAGTTAGTGATCTTTATATCGTTTGGAAGCTGGTTTTGTTCTGGAAGTTGCTCCATCTCCTCTTGCGGAGCTCCTTCAGTCATTTCTGAAGACACGTCTCCCGTCTCACCTTGGGCATCTTCAGTAGCCGAGCCTTCGGTAACTTCCGTAGGTTCTGTACCAACTGAACCAGTCTCATTGATGATATTTGGCGCTTCAGTCTCTGGTGTTGATGAGGTAAATGAGAGTTGTGCTAACGGAAACGCAAGAGCTTGTTTGGTTACATCAAACATGGTCTCTAGATACGAAACAGGTTCACTCGGTGCGTCTTCCGCTTCAGCCTCAATTGTTGGCCCGGTTTCTTCTGTTGCTGCTTCAGCCCCAGAATTTTCGGCAGGAGCTTCAGGTTGAGTTCCGTCAGCATGTACTTCTAACACTTCACCACCTGCCTGCTCTTCTCCTAAGAAAGAGGAATTGTCCGAATCAAAATCTTGAAACAGGGCGTAGTCTGGTAAATCTTGAGAGAGAGCTTCATCAAGATCGCTCCATCGTGAGGCTGAAACATTGGTTGGGAAAATGTTGGTCGTCTCAATTACTCCAAACGTTTGTTCAGCCACGTTTTCAGAGGCTGCGGTTAAGCTATAGAAGGAGTAGCTCAGTGCAAATAATCCTGATACGACAACCAGACAACAGAAAATAGCCAACGCTGAGTATTTTCGCGCCGTAAATATAGAAATTATTCGATTTTCTCTTGTGTTGTGACGCTCTATTTTGTCCACCTTTAACAAGCCACCCCGACTTCTCCAACGAATTAGAAAAGGGGCTAATTATAAGTATACCGCGGGTCCTAAATGAACTCGCGGTATTACTGTTGTGAGTATGTGGATACTGTTCCGTTTTTTACTTAAGTATCGCTTTTACATCATTGATTTCCTTTTCAATCAAGGTCTCTGAGACCTCAAGTGCTTGTGTCAAACCTTCAATTGCTTCTTTCTCTTTTGGTGACAATCGCTTTCGAGATGTGATGGAAAGAATTTGGTCGTATATCTCATCTCGCAAGGCAGAGAAGATTTTTTCCATTTGGTCTTGTATTTCTTTCGTCTCGCGCCTCAATTTTTCTTCTCTCTCTTTTAGGCGTTTATGAGTATACCATAGATAGCCAACCAGCATGCCAATGACTGTGACTAGGAAGATAATGAAGAGATTTATAGCAGTGAAGAAATCCCAAAATGAACCTTCATCTACTACTTCAGCTGGTTTGATCCATCCGGCAGTAATGAGTACTGCGGCACTACTCTCACGACTATTTCCAGCTTTATCAAATGCGATTACCTTTACGGTATACGTACCATCCTCAAGATCTTTTAGGAGGTACCCTAATTTTGCTTCGTCAGGAGTGATTCTGATAGGCTCCTGCTCGGCAATTGTCATTTCATAGTAATCGATACCAGACGTTACGTCATTCGCTTCAAAGTTGAGAAGCGGGAACGAATTTGGAGCTGTCCCAGCTCTTACGTTCACTACAAACGCCTCAGGAGCTGTCGTATCGATTTGAAGCTTGCGATTAATCGGCGCACCCCACCCAACCTGATTTTTGAAGTTAACGCTAATGTACTGGACTCCGTCTTTGAGGATATCTTTTGAAACAGCAAACTCTTCTATTGGCGGATCATTAATGGCTGCTTTATTTTCTTGAGGCTTATTTTCTGGATCATCAGTAAGCTCAACCGCTACGGCATTAACATCAAATGGTAGTGTCCAGGTAAACACACCTTCTGTTTCCTTATACCAGATGTTTGGATCCAGGAATGTCGGTGAGCCAACCTCAGGTGGTCGCGGTGGGTCTCCGAAGATAATTGCGTTAGATTCATTTTCCTCAGCAGCCGGTGGAGTTGTCGGTGTTGGAGTCGGAGTTGGTGTAGGTTCTGGTGGAGGTGGGGTTGCTCCAGCGGTGATGGTGTATGAAGCTGTACCTCCACTTTTAAAGACATCTGTTCCTCGACCGTCAGCCGCTAGAACCGACGCACCGGTAAAGCTCACACTTGCTGTTCCGGCTGCCACAGTCCTAAATGTTACCGTAACGATGTTTGATGAAGCTGTAAACGGTGATGGACTCCCTCCACCAAACGAAACTGTTCCTGCAGCGTTTGAGAACGTTGGCTCAGTTGTCCAAAGTGAAAACACTGATCCAGTCTTACCAACACTGACCACCGAGAGCAGTTTTGGATCAAATTTTAAACCAGCCTCGACTGCATTGACATTGTCTCCATTAGGGAGCACTCGAACAGTTGCCGTAAAAGTTTGCCCAACAGAATATGAGCCAGTATTAGGACTAAGCGCAAGATCAGCAGCCTGCACCGTAGTGAACGGAACCACTGCCGCCATAAGAGCCGTAAGTAGCGGCACGCAGACAATCATCGAGATTTTTTTTGAGACTGATTTCATACACATACTAATTTCTGGTTGCTGTTCTCGTACCAAGTACCCGTAATCGAACTTTTTCTTTTTCATTTGGCTTAAGAAGTGGGAGAACAAGAATCAGTACACCGTTTTTAATTTTTGCTTCCGCCTTTTCTATGTTGACACTTTCAGGCAAAATAATTCGGCGATAAAAATCTCCCCAGACACACTCTTCGGCTACAAACGCACCGCGCACCTTCTTTTTTGGAAACACCAAATACTCAGGTCGGACACGCTTCCCTTCTATCAAAACAATATCTGCGTCACCTTCAATTGACACGTGCACATCATTCATATCTGCACCAGCAGATTGTGCATAGACGATGATCATTTGTTCAGTTTGAAACACGTCAACGTGAAGTTGCGCTACTTTGTCAGCAGCTGTTTCTTCGGCATCAGATAGCAAGCCAGCATCGCCATTACGAACACCGCGGCCTTTTAATCTTTGCAAGAACGACATATACAATAATTATATAGTGTCAATCTCATACGGATGGCTTTTTACCCACAGTACTTAGTGCAAAGAGTTTTACTACCCAGTCCAGTTAAACAGCAATATAGAAAAGTCAGTGAGCGTTACTCGTCCATCACGATTAATATCGGCTGGTGGATTTGAGTTACCACCGTTTGTGTTCCACCAGAAGAGCAAGATAGAAAAGTCGATAAGGTTAATTTTTGTGTCTCGATTAAGGTCAGCACTCAAAGTACCTGTCTGCGCAGATTCTCCCACTCCATAAAATGTGTAATTAGAAAATCCCGTGGCTACCCCGCTAGCTTGGACTGCTTTAGCTCTAATCTGATAGGTGCCTTTCACGAAATTACTCGAATTAAGTGTTGTGCTCCATCTTCCAGAACTATCAGCGGTAGCAGTTGATTCACTTGCACTCTTCATTTTGGCTTTTCCATTTTGTAACGTGACAGTTGAATTTGGAAGCGCATATCCACTTACCGTGAGAGTCTCACCGGGATTCACAGGATCAGGCGTCACCTTTATCGATGGTACAACGTGAATATTTGAAAGTTCTGAGGTGCGTCCTCCAGTTACCGTAAACGATGTACTGAAAGTAGAAGATCGCACCTTATCTGGACCTTCTCCGTATACGCCAAAGGTATACGCACCTTTGGCGATTGCATCAAGCGTTACTGAATAAACCCCTGAGCTATTGGCGCGTGTAGCCCTTGCCACTTTTCCGTCAACTAAAACCGCAATATTTGCATTTGGATATGCAAATCCAGAAATTACTACCCGAGCATCACCACTTCTATACGCTTCATCATCAGCCTCAAAACCACCGCCGGCCGTATCTCCATTGTCGTTACCTCGCCCTCCGCCGCCACCGCCGCCGCCAGAACCGCCGCCGCCAGCAGTAGAGCCAGTTCCACCACCTGAACCGGTGCCACTACCATCATTCGTACTACTACCAGTTCCGCTTCCGCCTGTTCCGGGACCGCTACCAGTACCACCTTCGCCTGGTGTACCACTTGGTGTAGGACCAACCGTAACTCTAATTAAGTAATCATCTATGTTGAAGTTACCTTCATCATCTACACATCGAACATAAAAGTCTCTCACTGAGTCTGGCACCACTGGCACTACCGTCGAATGAAACAAGATCCCGGTATTGGTGAAGGTGTTGGTCATCGCACCAAATGAAACACCCGGCGTCAGCGCATAGCGACATCTCGCAAATTCGTCTGTCTCAAGCGAAATCTCAACATTTGGAGTTGTTCCTCCAACCGTACTGGTTGGCGCAGCGTTAAACCGAAGTGGTGGAACATCTTCGGTAGTGTCAAGCCCTGGTACGTTCACTTTCTCATTGATTGAAATGACAAAACCAGCGTCAGCTATCAGCCCTCCATCCCACACCTCCATCAGTACCTTGTGTGTTCCAAGATTCAACGAGTTGATAATTGGTTCTACATCACCCGGAGAAGTCGTAGTCCCAGTTGATGTACTAAATGAAGTAATTGGCCCAACCGAATTTGAAGTGTGGTTCCCAATCCGAAATTCAAGTACATCACCAGCACTAATAGTTGCATCAGGAGCCAGTGTGTATCGAATAAAGCCAGGTGTCCCAGGTGTTATTTCTACTTGATCAACTCCTGGACTAGAAACCGCGTCAGCAACTCTGGCCATACCGTTTACCCGCAATTCTACATTTCTGATACCAAACTCTGGTCTAGAAACTACAGTAAACCCTAGCGGCGGCGTAAACTCAAACCGCCCACCTCCAGAAACATTTGTGGTAATAATAAATTCAAATGTATGGTTGGCAGCAAAGCCTGGGCCTGAATCAGAAATTGTATCCCGGTATTGCTGGATGTTCCGAGCTTCTGACGGCGGTGAGATAAAGAAGGCTCCCACAAGAAGAAGCGACACAAAAACTAGTGTCGCCAACCACAATTTGGTTACCGTACTCATATAGAAGTATTGTAACGCGTTCTATAGCTCAAAATTTGAGCATTACACAGTCTGTGTTTGTCCCACTTTTTCTCGAGCTCTGAGGTAATCAAGCGTGTAATTTAAAATGATTAACACCAGAAGAATAAAAAGTACCCCAGACAAAACATAGGTTGAGGTTTGATTAGCTGACTGACCAGCTGATAAGCCGATTTCAATTTCACGCTCTGCAACCGCCTGTTCCCGTGCCTGTAACGCTAGTTTTTGTTTTGTTAGTTCAGCGGTAAGAGTATTAAGCTCAGTTGGCTCAACCGAAGCTCCTACACTAATTGCATTAGCTAGGTATTGATGTGTTTCAACCGAAAGCTGGCGCGTCACTGGTGAAATCA
>JAIYEC010000036.1 GCA_027487145.1 bacterium
AGTGGTTACGTTTGAAGACTTAGTAGCTACCGGAAACAAAGCTGCTGCGCGTGATCAAGGAAAGCTTCGAACCGAAGGGAAGGAATACATCGTCAAAGATGGTGATGTGATTGAGTTCATGCACAGCTAAATTGCAGAAAGGCCCGCAAGTTACTTGCGGGCCATTTCGAATGCACATACGGGTGAAGCACACGCTTATTTGAGTCGACGATAGGCGATCAGCTTCCTTTGATTCCACCAGCGTCTTCCAACTGTTCGCTCGCGCTTTTCCAGATAACCGTGCGCGCACAAAACAGTACAAGCTGTTTGGACAATACCCGAATCAAGGTAATACTTTATCGCCAAGTGTTCCGGTGTTACCAAGCGTTCAAGCTCCGCGCATTCTTCTTTAAGAAACATCAATATTCCCATCTGATCTTCACAAGGAAAAAGATGTCCCTTGAATTCTTCTAGCCGTTTAGGCATAGCCCCACTCCTTAAAGAAAACCTCCTACATATTCAAATAAAAAATACATTGTGTCAACAGAGATACAAAGTCGACCATGTGATTGAGTTCATGCACTCCTTAAAAGGGCCCGGGTAACGCGTACCTGGGCCCTCAACGTTGTCAGAGCGCACGCGGCCTGTTCAAAAATGCGACAAACGCGAACACGGTGGCCGGCACAGCCATGACAACGGCGAAGTTGACGAGACATTGAATGAGAGCGTCGCCCCCCAAAGCATCGACAACTTGCGGAAAGAAGTTAATTTTCACGACCAGTCTCCCTTATAGGTGATCTTTTTCAGGGTATAACTGTAATCAAATTATGTCAAATTTAACTTGTTGATTTTGGCTTTGGCTGGATTGGACTGACGATTTTAGGATTCCAGTCAGCTTTAATTTCACCATGTTTAGTTTCGAACTCTGACACCTGGTGAGAGAGATACTGCAAGAGCCGCTTGGTATGCTCTGGTGTGAGTGAATAGATTGAAGCCTGCGTACCAGAACTTAACCCCATAACAAAATACTCTGGCGTGTAGGCAATATGAATACTTTCACAAAATAACTTTGGTGCTTTCTTAATATCTTCGGGTTTCATAATGGGAAGTATACAACCATCTGCACCTTTACAGTAGTTCTATAAAGGAACATACTTAATTTATATGGAAAATCACACTGCCAAGCACTTTGTGCTTCAACTTGGGTCACTTGCAAGTCTCTATCTTTCACTCGGTTTTTTACTCAGTTTACTCTTCAGCATTATTAACATTACCTTTCCAGATGCTATAGATGACTACTGGGCAATCGAAAGTGCACACAGCACCGTACGGCTAAGTATCGCCATGCTCGTGGTATTTTTCCCAACCTATCTCTTTCTCACGAGGACGGTAAACAAGATTCGTCGCACCGAAACAGAAGGAGCGTACCTCTCTCTCACTAAATGGCTGGTATTTCTTTCACTCTTAGTTGGTGGCGGCGTACTGCTTGGCGACCTCGTCGCTGTCATCATGGCCTTCCTTGAAGGTGAAATTACCCAGCGGTTTATCTTAAAGGCCTTTTCGGTACTGGTAGTAGTTGGCGCAGCGTTTCATTACTACCTTCTTGATACTAAGGGTTATTGGACAAAAAACGAGCAAAAGTCAGTCATGTTCGCGATTGGCGCAGCCTTAGTAGTTTTTGCTTCAGTTGCATACGGCTTTGCTCATATTGATACTCCATCAACTGTTCGCGAACAAAAACTAGATGCACAGCAAGTCTCAGATCTTCAGCAACTACAATGGCGGATTCAAGATTACGGTATGACTAACGGCGCACTCCCACAAACTCTAGAGGCCCTTGGAGCTGGGACACCAACCACAGCCCCCAACGGCCGCCCTGCCTACACCTACACCCTGACTGAAGAAGGTTTCGAACTCTGTGCTACGTTTGCACAACCATCAACCGAGAATGAGAACTTCATGTATCAGTCATCGGTGGTAGTTAACGAAAAAATGATGATCAAAAACCCAGACAACTGGCAACATGATGCAGGAGAAGTCTGTTTCAACCGAATAGTGAACAAAGAGGGAACAGACACGAACGTTCCAGTAGAACCAACAATGAAGCAGTAGCTTAAAAGCCCGACGCATAGCGTCGGGCTTTTAATTTGCACAATCTAAAATTCATAGCATAATGAGGCCTCGTTATTAGTAACCGAGGTTTGTATGCATAAGCGTTTTGATCACAAGGAATTTGAAGGAAAGTGGCAGAAAGAATGGAAGGAGACTGGTCTCTATGACGCTGGCACTCGTGATCAAAACAAAGACAAAGAATATGTCCTCGTAGAGCTCCCATACCCCTCTGGTAACCTCCATATTGGCCACTGGTACGCGTTTGCGGTGCCAGACATCTATGTACGCTTTAGGCGTATGCAAGGGAAGCAGGTGGTCTACCCAATGGGCTTTGATGCCTTCGGTCTTCCGGCTGAAAATGCTGCTATCAAGCGCAGTATCAACCCGCGTGAATGGACAGAGAGTAACATTGAGTACATGCGAACCCAGCTGGAAAGTATGGGTAATGCGTTCTCGTGGGACAAAACCACCTCAACTATCGACCCAGCCTACTACAAGTGGACACAGTGGATGTTTGGTGAATTTTTCAAGAATGATATTGCGTATCGTGGTGAAGGTGTGGTGAATTGGTGTCCGCACGATCACACCGTTATCGCCAACGAACAAGTATTGGCTGACGGTACTTGTGAACGATGTGGCACAGCGATTGAAAAGCGTGAGATGCCACAATGGAAGCTTCGTATTACCAACTATGCTGACAAGCTTATCGATGGACTGGATGGGCTTGATTGGCCAGAACACATCAAAGAAGCTCAACGACAATGGATTGGCCGTTCTAAAGGAGCTGAAATCGATTTTAAAATCACCACACCCCAAAATACTAATGTTAACATTAGTATTAAAGTCTTTACGACTCGGCCAGATACGCTCTTTGGTGTGACATATCTTGTCCTTGCACCTGAACACTCACTTGTGGCAGAACTCCAAACTCAAATTAAAAACTGGGACGATGTCGCAGCCTACGTACAAGCAGCGAAGCAAAAAGACGATATCGAGCGCGGTGATAATACGAAAGAAAAGACTGGTGTGAAGCTCGAAGGTATCACTGCCATCAACCCAGCCAATGGTGAAGAGATTCCGGTCTACATCGCTGACTATGTCCTTGGCGGCTACGGTACCGGAGCCATCATGGCAGTACCAGCTCATGATGAACGCGACGCAGCTTTTGCTGACAAGTTTAATCTTCCTGTCGTTTCAGTTATTACTGAAACTGCTGTATTAAAGAACTCAGCAGAATTTGATGGCATGAGTTCAGAGGAAGCAAAGATTGCTATCACACAAAAAGTGGGCGGACAAATGACCAACACTTACCGTTTGCGTGACTGGTCGATTGGCCGACAACGCTACTGGGGTGTACCAATTCCGATTGTGTATGACCCAGAAGGGAAGGCACATGTTATACCAAAAGAGCATCTTCCTTGGACCCTTCCTGAGGATGTTGACTTTACTCCAACGGGTGAGCCGCCGCTTGCAAAGTCAGTTGAACTTAAAGAACGAACTGAGAGAATCTTCGGTGCTGGATGGACTCCTGAGTTGGAAACGATGGACACGTTTGTCGATTCAGCTTGGTACTTCATGCGGTATATGGATAATCAGAACGCCGAAACATTTGCGAGCCTAGAGTCACAAAAAGAGTGGTTGCCGGTAGACATGTACTTTGGTGGGGCTGAACACACAACCATGCACTTGCTCTACTCACGGTTTTGGCAAAAAGCACTCCACACTCTTGGCTTAGTCGTACATGACGAGCCATACCTTCGTCGTGCCAACCACGGCATGATTTTAGGGCCAGACGGAAACAAAATGAGTAAGAGTAAAGGAAACGTGGTTGATCCTGATGAACAAGTGAAGCTGGTTGGTGCGGATACGGTAAAAATGTACCTCGCCTTTATGGGACCATACGAAAACAGTAGCTATCCATGGGATCCAGGTGGAGTGACTGGCTTGCGTCGTTTTCTAGAGCGAGTGAATGGACTTGATAGCCACATCACCGATTCAAAGCCAACTGAGACCACCTCACTTCTTCATAAGACGATAAAGAAAGTGTCAGACGATATCGCTGAGTTTAAATTCAACACAGCTATCAGCGCCATGATGATTTTGATGAACCACGTTGAAAAAAGTGGTCTTACCCATGATTCATACCTGACCTTCTTGCGACTTCTCGCACCATTTGCACCACACCTCACTGAAGAGTTGTGGCACCAGGCAGGTAATAAGACCAGTATCCACTCAGCTGATTTTCCAATCAGTAATCCTGAACTGGCAAAAGATGACAGCGTTACCATAGGAATACAGATAAACGGAAAAATGAGAGGCACAATTACCATTAGCCCAACCGCAAGCGAAAGTGATGCCATGAGTGCAGTTGCTAGCACTCCGGAGTTAGCAGAAAGAATTTCTGGCGCTGAGATTAAAAAAATTATTTACGTTCCAGGTAGAATTCTCAATATTATTTCAGGAATATAGCTGTTGACCAATTAATGGGCATATGTTATAAACTAAGTCACGCATTGAAGATTGAGGCAAAACAACCTTCTAAACGTTAAAAATATGATTACTTTTAAACCTAAACAAGTTACTAAAACACTCCTTGAAGTCCTTCCGGACCGAGCCCGTGACGTCCTTGAAAAGCGCTATGGTCTTGGTACAGATGGTGAAACCTACACCCTTGAAGCCATTGGAAAATCATACGGCATCACTCGGGAACGAGTGCGCCAGATTGAGAACTATGGTCTTCAATCAATCCAAAAATCAGAGGTATACAAGAAGCACTATGATCTCTTTATTGAGATGCAAAAGCTTATCGACCAACTCGGCGGCGGAATCATCGCAGAGCACGTCTTACTTGATGAACTTAGTACCGATGCCTCAGTACGTAATCATATTTATTTCCTCCTCGTAGTTGGTGATCCATTCTTCAAATCAAAAGAAAACCCACACTACTCACACCGGTGGTATACCGAACGAAAAATTGCTGACACAGTAGAGAAAGCTCTCAAGAGCGTTCACAAAAGCCTTGATAAAGATGCTCTTGTTTCAGAAGCAGAGATTCTCGAGCGATTCCGAAACGAACTCATTGAAATTGCAGATAAGCATGATGAAGAAACTCTCAAGCGATGGCTTCTTATCTCAAAGCAAATCGGTCGTAATCCACTTGGTGATTGGGGTCCATCTGACAGCCCAAACATCCGCGTAAAGGGAATTCGAGACTACGCCTACCTTGCTGTAAAGCGACACGGATCACCGATGCACTTCCGTGAAGTTGCACAAGCTATCAATGAACTGTTTGGTCACGATGCACACATTGCAACCACTCACAATGAACTTATCAAAGATGGTCGTTTTGTACTCGTTGGGCGAGGACTCTACGCCCTCTCTGAATGGGGTTACACTGCCGGCGTTGTCAAAGAAGTACTTCGCCAAATCCTTGAAACTGATGGTCCACTCTCACGAGAAGAGATTATCGATAAGGTTCGCAAGGAACGTTACGTCAAAGACAATACCATCATGGTAAACCTCCAAGACACTAATCTTTTCAAGCGACTCGCAAACGGAACCTACACTGTTGCTGACTAAATCCATACACAAAGGCCCCTGGGATATATCCCAGGGGCCTTTGTACAAGATGATATACTGATACTACACATTTATGGGAGATTTGTTTAAAGTTATCTTTGGACGCTATGCCGGTAAGCTTTTTCTGATACTCGGGCTTGGATTAATCATCTATCTGTTTACCTTCACCGGAATCAATCCTATTCCTGTCTTTACACTTCTTGTCGCACTCTCACCAATCTGGGTGCCGCTTACACTGTTTCATATTTTCTTTGAACGGTGGCAAGATTACACTGGGCTAAAGTTTCAAGACAATCAAGGACGCGTAACCCTATGGATTAAGCCTCCGCAAGAGGTATTTAAATCTCCTGAAGCCATGGAGAGTGTTTTTTCGCAACTCTACAATAGCTACTCACGAGATAATCTCATACAGACGTACATAGACGGTAAACGTCCACTTACCTTTAGCTTTGAACTTGCCACTGTGGACGGTGAGGTTCGATTTTATGCAAATGTACCAAAAGTTAAAGTTAAAAATGCCTTGGAGTCATTACTCTACGCCAACTATCCTGGAATTGAAATTGTAGAGTTACCGGTTGATTATTCTGCCGAAGTTAAGAATGATTTAGACAAGCACGACTTCATGGGCTTTCACTTTGTGAAAAAAGATGATGAAGTTCTGCCAATCAAAACCTATATTGAGTTCGGTCACGACCGAATGCCAAAAGAAGAAGAAAAATTTGAACCAATGGCTCCACTATTGGAACACTTAGGGAAATGTAAGCCACATGAGCGAATCTGGATCCAGTGGCTCTGCACTCCGCACGTGAAGCAAGATTTTAAAAATGGATTTCTCGAAAAAAAAGGTACGTGGGAAGCAGCCGGAAAAGCTAAAATTAAGGAAATGATGGCGGCCGAGCGAAGTTCTGATCCAGATAATCCTGCTACGCCATCACGCCTTACCCAAGGTGAACGAGATACTATCGCAGCGATTGAACGGAATATCGGAAAGTACGCATATGAAGTATCGATTCGAGCTATGTACATCACGTTAGATAAAACTAAGTTTGATGGAGACATGATTGGTCCAATCCTTCGAGGTATGTCACAGTGGGATATTATTGGTAGAAATGGCGTTGGACTCAAGTGGCGAACTGACTTTGACTGGAACATGATTAGTGACCCAACTGGTAGTAAGAAAAAGTATTACAAAAAACGAGAGCTTGATTTTTACAAGGGCCGCAACTGGATCGATGGAGACGCTAAAGGACACGGTGATGCACCAAAAGTAATGTCAGCTGAAGAGCTAGCTAGCATGTATCATATCCCGGGTAAATCAATCATCACCCCAAGTCTTTCAAGAGTAGACGCAATCAGAAGAAACGCACCAAGTAACCTTCCAACCGGTATACCAACGAACCTATGGCAATAGAATTAGACTCAACCTCAATGAATATCGAGCAGACCAAACAACAAAAAGACATGTGGCTATTATTATTTCTCCTGGTTGCACTGTTGTCAGGAATTTTCGTGCTCTATGCGTATTTTCTTAATTCACCGGTTGTAACTGGTGAGTGGCCACGGTCAATTACTGTTGAACCTGGAACTTCGGTAAAGGAAATAACCAAAAATCTAGAAGCTGAACAGATTGTTCACTCAAAAGAATTACTCTATTTCGCGATTACACTGCTACACAATCCTGAAGACATCAAAGCGAGTACCTATGTATTTGAGGAGCCGTTGACAACACTTGCAGTGGCTAAACGATTGGTAGCCGGAGACTTTGATAGTGACCTTATCAAATTCACACATCGCGAAGGTGAGCGAGCAACCCATATTGCAATAGAAGCAGAAGCAGTACTCGACAATTTCGATACACAAGCTTTTTTGGCCCGTGCGGTGCCACTAGAAGGGAAGTTGTATCCTGAAACCTACTTTATCCCTAAGACGTTTACCGCAGACGAACTGATCGATTTAATGCTTGAATCATTTGAAAAACACGTGCAATCCGAACTGGACAGTAGCTCTTCAGACCTGACTCATGATGAAATACTTATTCTTGCTTCAATTCTAGAGCGCGAAGCAAACTCACCAGAATCAATGGCGATGGTCTCAGATATTCTTCAGCGTCGCATGAAAGAAGGCATGCCGCTACAGGCAGACGCCTCTATTGAGTATATCCTTGATAAACCCCTTAAAGAACTGACTCCTGAAGACCTCCGTATTGATTCTCCCTACAACACATACACTAACCGCGGACTGCCACCGACACCGATTGGAAACCCTGGCATAGAAGCAATCAAAGCTGTATTGAATCCGATTCCTTCTAACTATGTGTTCTACATCACTGACAACGACGGAGTCTTCCATTACGCCGTAACCTACGACGAACACAAACAAAATATTGAAACATATCTGCGCTAGCACTATAGCAGTGCCATTAAGGAATAATTATGATACTTTGTAGCCATGAAAAAGAGACAAACTGTCTTTGTGGGGCTCTCTGGTGGTGTTGATTCGTCTGTTGCGGCCCTCCGTCTAAAAAAACAAGGCTTTCATGTCGTTGGTGTTTTCATTAAAGTCTGGCATCCGGATTTTATGGTCTGCAATTGGGAAGCTGAGCGACTTGATGCTATGCGGGTAGCCGCACACCTTGATATACCATTTCTTACCTGCGACGCAGAGGCAGCGTATCGTGATGAGGTAGCGTACTACTTTATTGAAGAGTACAAGGCTGGACGTACACCAAATCCAGATGTGCTTTGTAATAAGGAAGTGAAATTTGGAGCGTTTCTTCAGTTTGCGAAAGAACGAGGAGCTGACTTTATTGCAACCGGCCACTATGTTGAACGAAAAGAAGGACCTCTTGGGGCCGAATTACACCGTGGGCAAGATCCTAATAAAGATCAATCATATTTCCTCTGGTCGCTCTCGCAAGACCAACTTGATATAGCTCTTTTTCCAGTGGGCGACACACCTAAAGAGCAGATTCGAAAAGAAGCTACCCAAGCTGCCATCCCAACTGCCACTAAAAAAGATAGCCAGGGTGTCTGTTTTCTTGGACATATCGACATCAAAGAGTTTCTTTCACATTACACAAAACTAGAGAAAGGAGATGTTCTTTCACCTGACGGTACCGTAATTGGATCACATGATGGAGCGTTAATTTACACTATCGGGCAACGCCACGGATTTTCACTTACTAATCACGACACAGAACGAGAAACAGTGTATGTCACAGCAAAAGACAGTACCGCAAATACCATTACGGTCTCTCCACAAAAGATAGTCACAACACAAGCGGATACCTTCACGCTTCACTCCTATATCTTAAGAAAAGAACTAAAGGTCGGAGATGTGTGTGAAGCGCAGTTCCGCTACCGACAAACTCCTTTTGCAATCGAAATAGTAGCAATGGATGAAGACCAACTTACGCTGAAAGTTCTTTCAGAAGTTGAGGTACCAGCATCGGGTCAATCGTGTGTGATTTACGACCGCTCTCTGTGCATTGGAGGTGGTATGCTTACCTAAGCATGGTTCAAATTTTAGTCACAAAAGCCGACGGCACAACGGAATATTTTAAAATTGAAAAACTACGGAGGTCATTGCGCCGAGCTGGTGCCAGTCCTGACGAAGTAAATGCAATTGTATTGCAGATTTCTTCGATACTACGCGACAAAATGCAGACGCAAGAAATTTATCGAGAAGCATTCACACTCCTGCGACAACAGCAGGCACCGGTAGCAGCACGATATTCACTCAGACGGGCGCTCTTTAGTCTTGGGCCAACCGGATTCCCCTTTGAACTATTTCTCGCAAAACTATTTGAGAAAGATGGCTACAAAACCCAAACCGGTATTATGATTTCTGGCTCATGCGCAGAACATGAAATAGATGTAGCAGCGTATCGCGAAGATCACAGCTTTGTCGCAGAAGCAAAATTCCATTCCCGGCCAGGCGTAAAATCTGATTTGCAGGTAGCCATGTACTCATACGCCAGACTCCTTGATCTTAAGGCTGCCAAAATATGCACCGAGGATATTTGTGGTATTAGAGAATTTTGGCTTATTACAAACACGAAGTTTACCTCAGCTGCTGAGCGATATGCCGAGTGTGTCGGGGTCAAACTCCTTTCATGGGACTATCCAAAACACAACAATCTCCATGACCGAATTCAAAAAGCTGGTGTTTACCCAATTACTGTCCTTCAGAGCCTGAACACGTCACAAATCGAGTCATTGATTGCCAGAAATATCGTTGTTTGTGGGGACATTGTGGAACGCCCACACCTTCTTCGCCATCTCCACCTATCGACCAAAAAACATGAAGCTGTCATGGCTGAAGTAGCTGCCATTTGCACTTCTTAAATCGTAGCAGGGAAGCAGGGGAGCACCTTGTCAATATTGGCAAGGTTTTTACGGTGATATAATGGCTGCATTACACAAATATTCAGAAAATCATAAAATTCGTATGGCAGATGTAGAAACACAAGACAGCCAAAAGACTCTCGTAGCTTTCGTTGTCGGACTCCTTATCGGTGGTATGCTCGTATGGGCATTCTCAGGTCCAGCTGATGAAAAGAAGAAGGACGCTATGAAGACAGACGAAATAACTGCTTCAACTACAACCGAAACCACCGATTCATCTGCTCCAGCAACAATGGAAGTTGGAGAAGCAAATATTAAGGTTGCTGACCAGGATGCAGGTATGTCAGTCAAGATTGATAGCGCTACGTATCCAGTAGAAGAAGGATGGATCGCTGTGCGTGATTACCAAGACGACAAAGAAGGTTATGTACTTGGGGCAGTTCGTTTCAGTAAGGCAGATGGTCTCAACCCAATGGACATTGTTCTCACTCGTCCAACAGTAGCTGGACAAAAGTACGCTATCTCACTCTATGAAGAAGGAGGTGACAACGACTGGGGAGGTGACAAGAAGCTCGATGGTATCTTCGGTACCTTCATGGCTAAGTAATCTCTTAGGATAACTACTTAAAATAAACAACCACCGGACTAAGGTCCGGTGGTTTTGGTTCGTCCTGCGGAACGAACGATCTGCCTGCTTAAGCAGGCATTAGCGGTTAATCAGAGAGTAGTTTGCTAAAGAGCGAT
>JAIYEC010000073.1 GCA_027487145.1 bacterium
GGTACGTTTGCGCATACGTATTAAATAGTTATTACTAAAGCCGGGCTGCCGCCCGGCTTTAGTATATGCGTTGCCTTCAAACGTACACTCCGGCTGAAGCCGGAGGTTTTTAGAGATAACAAAAGGACCGGTCTTTGGACCGGTTCTTTTGTTTGTAGAACCAGACCTGCGTCTGGTTTGTACCTCGGTGCGGGCCGCAGACATGTTTTCATTTCCTTTCCTAGAAATGAAAACGGTCGAGGCGGGGTCGAAAGTACTTGGATTTTTGTGAGCGTAGCGAAATAAAAAGCTTAGTAACTTGTGACCACAAATTCCACTACCTTGACCACACCCCCACTCCCTCGTATAGTTCCCACATGCGAATTTTAAGCATTGAAACATCTTGCGACGAGACAGCTATCAGTATCCTTGAAGCAAAAGGAGAATTTCCACATGCAACGTATGACATTCTTGGCAATGCGCTCTGGTCTCAAATTGATATCCATCGAGAGTTCGGTGGTGTCTTTCCAATGCTCGCCAAGCGTGAACATGTTGCAACTATCATCCCAATGCTTGAGAAGGCCCTTATCGAAGCTGATCTTGAAACCACTCCCAGCGAAGTTGATGAGCACCTAGCCGCCGAACTGCAAACTATTCTCAATCGAGAACCAGAGTTAGCAGACAAATTACTATCGTTTCAAGCTAAGCATGGTGTACCACAGATTGATCTCATCGCAGTCACCAGTGGTCCAGGACTTGAGCCAGCACTATGGGTGGGGGTAAATTTTGCTCGAGCCTTGGCATTACTCTGGAACACACCTATCGTTCCGGTCAATCACATGGAAGGTCATGTCCTCTCAAGTGTCTTTGATATCGAACGAGACGATATGCTCTCTGATATTTCTTTCCCTACCATTTCTCTCCTTATCTCAGGGGGGCACACCGAACTTATTTTAATGAAAGATTGGGGTCACTACGAAAAGATTGGCCAGACTCGCGATGATGCAGTCGGTGAAGCGTACGACAAGGTAGCCCGCATGCTTGGCTTGCAATACCCTGGTGGACCAGAGATAGCCAAACGAGCAGAACAAGCACGAAAAGAAAAACTCCCTGAATTCATCAAGCTCCCGACACCAATGCTCAACTCTGGCGATTTAGATTTTTCGTTTTCAGGGCTAAAGACGGCAGTACGCTACGCTGTAGCTGATAAGGAACTATCAGAAACTGATATCTGCGCCATTGCTCGTGATTTTGAGGATGTTGTAACTACGGTGCTTTTAAAGAAGTCACTTGCTGCGATTGAGACCTATGCTGCACAGACACTTATTGTTGGTGGTGGCGTTAGTGCCAACCAACACCTCAAGCGTATGTTTGAGTCGAGCTTCCTTGAGAAAGCTCCTGATGTCACAGTCTACTTCCCACAACCAAAGCTCTCAACCGACAACAGCATCATGATTGCACTCGCTGGCCATGCCAGAGCAGAAAACGCTCTCGCTCCCCGTGGTGCCGATGTTATTCGCGCAGACGGCAACAAATCATTAGCCTAGCCAGACAAAAGTCCTTTTTATAAGGCTTTTTTCGTGCTACTATCCCTAAATCTATGAACGAACAAAAGCCAACCATCCCCGAGTTATTTTTAAGTCCGTATAACCCGCAGGATCACGAAGATAAGATATACAAGCTCTGGCACGAATCAGGGTATTTTAACCCTGACAATCTCCCTAGTGAACGGACTGAGCAATTCTCTATTGTGATGCCTCCGCCAAACGCTAACGGCTCTCTCCATGCTGGACACGCACTATTTGTAACAGTCCAAGATATCATGCTGCGATTTGAACGTATGCGCGGAAAGAAAGCGGTGTGGTTCCCTGGTGCTGACCATGCTGGATTTGAAACTCAGGTAGTGTACGAAAAGAAACTTGAGAAAGAAGGTCGTTCACGATTTCAAATGACTCGTGAAGAACTCTATGCTGAAATTCTTGACTTCACCCTCGCCAACAAGTCTTTTATGGAAGGCCAGATTCGTTCTCTGGGTGCCTCTTGCGATTGGTCGCGTGAACTCTTTACGCTTGATGACAAAGTAGTAAAAATTGTCTACGACACCTTCAAGCAGCTTGAGACAGACGGACTACTCTACCGCGGTGCTCGTTCAAGTAACTGGTGTCCAAAACACCAGACATCATTCTCTAATCTTGAGGTAGAACACGAAGAGCGAACTGAACCGTTCTACTACTTTAAGTATGGACCATTTGTCATCGGTACAGCTCGACCAGAAACTAAGTTCGGTGATAAGTATGTCGTGATGCACCCTGATGACAAACGATACAAGGACTACGAACATGGCCAAAAAATTGAGGTAGAATGGATCAATGGTCCAATTACTGCGACAGTGATTAAAGATGAGGCTGGTGACCCAGAAATGGGTACTGGTGTGATGACAATTACCCCGTGGCACTCTGGTATCGACTTCGAGATTGCGAAACGTCACAACCTTGACTATGAGCAAGTGATTGATTGGCGCGGAAAGCTCTTACCAATTGCTGGAGAATTTGCCGGCATGGATATTAGGGACGCTCGCAAGAAGATTGTTGAAAAACTTGAGGCAAAAGGTCTGGTGGATCATATTGATGAAAACTACCACCACTCTGTTCCCTGCTGCTACAAGTGCGGACGAGAAATCGAACCGCAGATAAAAGAACAGTGGTTTGTCCATATGAAACCATTGGCTGAAAAGGCACTTATAGCACTCGACGCAAAGAAGTTTTCATTCGTGACTGAACGTGATGAGCGAGTATTCCGACACTGGCTCACTAATATTGATGACTGGCCAATCGCACGACAGATTGCCTGGGGTATTCCAATTCCGGCCAAAGTGTGTGACGACTGCGGTCACGGTATGGTTGATCTTGAAAATAACCTAACCACCTGTACAAAGTGTGGTGGAGGAGTTCACCAAGATCCAGATACGTTTGATACTTGGTTTTCTTCAGGACAATGGCCACTGTGTGTCACTGATTTTGGCGGCGAAAGTGACGATTTCAAAAACTACTACCCAACTTCAGTGATGGAAACCGGAAAGGATATTATCTTTTTCTGGGTCGCTCGTATGATCATGCTTGGTCTGTATCGAACCGGTGAAGTTCCTTTCAAAAAAATCTACCTGCACGGCATGGTGCGTGACAAACATGGCAAGAAGATGAGTAAGAGTAAAGGTAACGTGATAGCCCCAAGTGAGATTCAAGAGAAGTATGGTACCGACGCGCTTCGTATGGCGCTCATAGTAAACAACGTACCAAGCACTGATATGAACCTTGATCCTGACAAGGTGAACGCATACAAAAAGTTTGCCAACAAGCTCTGGAATATCACACGATTTGTCCTTGATAACACAACCGACTACGAACCGCCTATTGAGCACACACCAGAAGATGTTGCATTTGAAAATGAATTCCTCCACCCGATGGTGAAAGAAATTCATGAACATATGGATAAGGATAGATTCGACCTTGCCGCAGAAAAAATTTATCACTTTGTCTGGGATCATTTTGCTAGCACAGTCATTGAAGAATCAAAACCACTGCTCGCAACAGAAGGTGCGATAAGAGCTTCTCGTCAAAGAATGCTCCATCATTATTTGGTGACTTCACTCAAACTCCTCCACCCATTCATGCCGTTTGTAACCGAGACTATCTGGCAAGAACTACCAGAAAAGATGCGCGATTCAGATATCTTGATGGTGGCACCGTGGCCATTCAATCCAGACGTTTAATCCCCTTTTAAGGACGGTTGAGGCAAGAGCCTCAACCGTCCTTTTGGTACAATAAAAGAAATGCTTTCAACGTACTTTGCCATTGCTTTCTTAGCCGGACTCACACCGGCGCTCTTTTGGCTGTGGTTCTGGCTCCGCGAAGACAACTCTCACCCCGAACCATATCTTCTCATTGCAATTAGCTTTATCGCTGGTATGGCAGTTGTGCCACTAGCACTCCCCCTTCAGAAAATCGCCATCAACTTCTACAGTGGTAGTAATGTGATTTTGGTATGGGTAATTATTGAAGAGCTTTTAAAATACGCAGCGGCTCTCGTTCTTATTTTCTGGAATCGTGAAGTCGATGAACCAATTGATATGGTGATCTACATGATCACTATCGCGCTTGGATTTGCTGCGCTGGAGAACTCACTCTTCATCTTTAATCCCCTGGTAGCTGGTGACTACATCAACTCTGCGCTAACCGGTAGTTTCCGATTCCTCGGAGCAACCTTACTTCACATTCTCGCTTCTGGTACCATTGGTGTCTTCCTCGCTCTCACGTATTACAAACCAAAATTAACCCAACTCACAGCTGGAACCTTTGGGTTATTCATTGCAATTGTGTTGCATGCGCTATTTAACTTTTTTATAATGGATGCAAGCGGAGAAACCATTCTCGGAGTATTCCTCTTTGTATGGATGGGAGTAATCGTCCTCTTTCTTCTCTTTGAGAAAATTAAACAGCTTGAGTGCGCTCATAACCCAACTTCTTGTCCTCTATGAAAAAACCATCATTTTTAGACCGACTCACTGGCGGCGGCCAGGGTGACGAATACGATCGTATTCTTGACGATCGTCACCAATTCGGCGAGGAAGACGAACTCGCAGTGCAGGACACGTACCAGGAAGAGGAAGAAGACGAATGGGAAACCCCTAGTCCTGGCGCTCAACAAGACGGGGAGCTGCCAGTTGACATGTACCAAACTGAAGACGCTATCGTCATTCGCGCTCTGGTGGCAGGTGTCAGTCCAAACGATCTTGAAATCTCAATCACGCGCGATATGGTAACTATCCGTGGCGTACGTGAAGAGTTTCAAGAGACGCACGACGATGGGTACTTCCATCGCGAACTCTTCTGGGGGAGCTTCTCTCGCACTCTCGTTCTCCCCGAAGAAGTTGCTATCGATGAAGCTGAAGCCCAAGAGAAACACGGTCTCCTTGAAATCAAACTTCCAAAGCTCGACAAGCATCGCTCGACTCAACTACGGGTAAAATCAAACGTTCTGCATAAATAAATTAAAAGTCTGGATTTGTAAAATCCAGACTTTTAATTTGAACTAATGAGTTAATCTGAGAAGTACAATTCTCTTTTACTATACTCTTTGCTATATTGCGCTTCAGATTCATTCGGACTTTCAACATCTGAATACTGAACGTCTAAGGCATCTAATTCAACATCTAAAGCAGTTAAGTGTTCGGCGGAGTCATTACTTAAAACTCCAATCTTATTTAAATAAACAATTGCTTTTCCGTAATTTGCTATAACTTCTTCAGAATCTAGCTTGGTCATACGAGGAAAGGTTCGAACATTCAGCATTTTCATTTGATTGAAAGTTTCCTCATCTGGAAATTGTTCTGGGTCTTCTACTAGTGCCTCTACCGCATCATAAACAGGTTTAAGTATTTTTTTTCTCTCATCATTAAGCTGATTGATTTTATCTTCAATTCCAGACTGCTCTTTCTCAACCTTTTTTAAGAATTGACGATGCCATACCAAAAGCTCAGCATCGGTCATATCTTCAGCCGATTTTAGTTCAGCTTCTTGCGATTCTACTGCGTTTCTTAATGATTCTAATGACATACTTAACATTATTATATTTACAGTATATCTCAATTTAATTAACAGTAAAGAATAAAATCAATTCGAGCAAACACTATTGGAGTCAAATCTTACACATTCAGTATCTCAATTAGCCAGGTTTTTATTTCGGTGCCCTCAGCAGGAATCGAACCCACATCTCTTCCTTAGGACGGAATAGCTCTATCCATTGAGCTATGAGGGCAGTGTTCCATAGGGTAGCAGAAAAGCAGTCAGGTGGGTAGGGTATACTTATTGTATATGACACCCAACGATGAACTGAAAGAGATATTGCTCGAAAACCAAAAATTATTAGTTGAAAATAACACGCTTCTTAAGAAACTTCACCGGGGCGCAGTTCGTCATTTTTGGTTCAATATTGCCTGGATTTTCCTCTTTTTGGTACTTCCTTTAATTGCATTATATAAGATTGCAATGCCTTTCTACGGGTCATTTCAGGCTCCTGCGAGTACTCTAGACGACAAAGTACAGCAACTCAACGAATTGCGAGGTTTGTTGGAACAATGACGTTGATATTCTTTCAAAAATAGGTACAATAGCCCCACCAATCACATAGTGATTCCTGCTTGGATAGCTCAGTTGGTAGAGCACTCCCCTGAAGAGGGAGGGGTCAGCAGTTCGAGCCTGCTTCCAAGCACATATAGCCAGCCCCGATACGTAAGTGTCGGGGCTGTCGCTATGTGTAGATTGGAAGCTGGCTCGAAAACCGCAGGCGGTACACAAGACGAGCGAAGCGAGGGCTTGTCGCCGAGGTGGGGTCGAGAACACTTAGTAGATTTGGAGTCTAGACGAACAAATATACTTAGTGATTCGTGACCGAGCCTGCTTCCAAGCACAAAAGAAAACACCATAGTCACTGACTATGGTGTTTTCTTTATTTCGTCTTAGAGTGAAAGAAGTTCTTTGAGCTTCGCTTCATCAAACCCGATGATAACATCGTCATTGATGCGGATTACTGGAACACCCATCTGTCCAGTCATATCAATCATTTCAGTTCGCTTTTCAAGATCAGCTGCCACATCGTGTTCGATGTAGGCAACATTATTCTCTTTAAAGAAATCTTTAGCAGCGTGACAAAAATGACAAACTGGCGTGCTGTAAATAGTAACGGTGTTCATATAAATATTTTTACTGTAATGCTTTTAATCTTAACAAAGTAACGCCAAAACTCATACCAGGCTGGCTCTTCAACCGTTTCGTACGTACCGGTAGCTGACTTTATTTCAGCCTCATCGGGCTCCACAATCACTACCACCTGCTCATTGGTGAGAGCCACATCAAATTGGCGCCGCATTTCAGCCTCAATTCCCCTATCGTCCGACAGGTATTGAACCTGCTTTTCAAGTCCCTCTTTTTGTTGTCGAAGTTCATTAAGCTCTCTTTCTGCGCTCGCTCGACGCTCTGCCATGTCGCTAGAGATTGACCATCTCGTGTACGCACTCCAGCCCATCAAAAGCACTAACAGAAGTAGAATAACCCGCGTATACGGGGCCTCAAGGACGGTCTTAAGCTTTCTGCGTTGATAAAAGTCAAACATGAATGAGTAAAGGAGCGCAAAGCGCGACTTTACGATATTTTACCACAAGAGCATTTCCATTTTTATAGTCGAGCGTACTCTCCTTAAAAATTGGTCATGCAGGCGCTTAGCATATTTTCGACCCTTCCTAGGGAGAAAATAGGCTGTCGCGAGCTGCACGAATTACCGTATTAGTATATCACTCAAATGGTGCTAAAATAATCGGCATGAGTTTTTTATTCCATGAACGAACCAGGAAAGCCATCAA